>JAVKHY010000007.1 GCA_031459765.1 Armatimonadota bacterium
GGTGAACCAGTGCCCGTTCAAGCACTCATCGCGTAGCTTTCCGGCGAAGCTCTCCACATAGGCGTTCTGGACCGGCTTGCCTGGCTCGATGAAGTGGAGCTTGATCCCGTGCTCGTAAGCCCACTGATCCAGGAGACGTCCGGCAAACTCTGGCCCACTATCGATCACAATGAGCTCCGGTTTCCCGTATGGGGAAGCGGTTCGTCGATTCGTTGACACGCAGAGGGAGATGCGGGTAGGAGCAGGAGCTTGGTGGATTCCGGGCGAAAAGGGGCTGTCAAACGTCTGACAAGTTTGCGTCCTGATGCGGTTCAGCCTGCTCATCCTGGGCGAACACCCGCCGCAGCCTCTGGCCGGCCTGGTCCGTCAGGCCGAGGCGGCGGGCTGTGACATCTTCTGGTACGCCGACGAGAAGTTCTACCGGGATCCGTTCGTCGGGCTGACCCTGGCGGCGCAGGCGTCGACCCGGATCCGTCTCGGGACCGGCGTGACGGAACCCTACGCCCGCCATCCCGCGCTGCTGGCGATGGCGGTGGCCTCCCTGGACGAGGTGGCCGGGGGGCGGGCGGTGCTGGGGATCGGCGCCGGAGGCAGCGGGTTTCCCCCGATGGGCGTCGAGCGTCGCTCTCCGGCCCGGGCCATCCCCGAGGCGGTGGCCATCATCCGCGGCCTGCTCCGGGGGGAGACGGTCGAGTTCTCCGGCCGGGTGTTCTCCTTCCGGCGGGGGCGCCTGAACTTTCCGGCCCGCCCTGGCATCCCCATCTACGTGGCCGCGCGCGGCCGCGCGATGTTGCGGGCGGCGGGAGCGGTCGCCGACGGGGTGATCATCGCCCCGTACGCATCGCCGCGCGGTCTGCGCTTCGCCATCGACCGGGTGGCCGAAGGGGCGGCAGGTTCCGGGCGCGCTCTCCAGGAGCTCGACCTGGTTGCCCGGGTCGACGTCTGCATCGCCGCTGACCGCGCCGCGGCCAGGCAGGCCGTGCGCTCTGCGGTGGCGCTTCCCATGTGGATCAGTTACCCCAACCTCTCCTATCTCGATCCGCTGGGCCTTCCGCCGCCTCCTGAAGACCTCGTCGCGGTCCTGGCGCGCAGGGACTACGCCCTCATCAGCCAGGCCGCCGCCCTGGTGCCCGACGCCTACCTGGATCATCTCGCCGTGGCCGGCACCCTCGAGGACGTCGTGGCGCAGCTGGATCAGATCCGACGTGCCGGCATCGCCCACATCACCCTGCGGCCCGTCCCGCCTCCCGGCGGCACCGTCCAGGGGGTCGTCGAGGCGCTGGCGCGGGATGTGATGCCGCGCTTTGGGGCCGAGGCCCCGGCGGAGAGGCGGCGGTGAGGTTCGGCGTCGGCCTGCCCACCTGCACCGAGGGGATGATGTATCCCGTGCCCTTCGCCTCTCCGGCCGAGGTGATCCGGATCGCCCGGGAGGCCGAGGCCCTGGGCTACTTTGCCGTCATGGGCAACGACCACATGACCACCCAGCGCTACGTCCGCGCCGAGTTCCCCTCCCCGCCGAACTTCTACGAACCGCTGGTGACCTATGGCGCCGTGGCCACGGCCACCAGCCGGATCAAACTCATGACCGGCGTCATCGTGCTCCCGCTGCGCCATCCGGTGGTCCTGGCCAAGCAGGTCGCCACCCTGGATCAGTTCAGCGGCGGGCGCGTCATCCTGGGGGTCGGGGTGGGCGCCTACCGGGAGGAGTTCGAGGCGTTGTTCCCGGGGTTCGGCGGCGCGCGGCGGGGCGAGATGGTCAGCGAAGGCGTGCAGGCGCTGCGGCTGCTGTTCTCGGAGCGCCGGGCCTCCTTCCGTGGCCGCTACGTGCGTTTTGAGGACGTGGAGATGTTCCCCAAGCCCCGCCAGACGCCGCTGCCGATCTACATCGGCGGCAACGCCCCGGAAGGACTCCGTCGGGTCGCCGCGCACGGCGACGGATGGCTGCCCGCCCTGCTGACCCCCGAGGAGATCCGGCGGGGGCTGCAAGAGATCCGGGACCACGCGAGGGCCCTCGGTCGCGACGTCGCGGCCCTGGATGTGGCGCCGCAGTTCGTGGTGAGCATCGCTCCGACGGTGGAGGAGGCCACGGAGAAGTTCCTGCGGTCGCAGCTGTACAAGCATCTCCTTTCCCTGCAGCGATCGACGCTGCGCGGCCAGACCGTCGAATCCTTCCAGGAACGCAACCTGCTGGGCAGCCCGGAGGTCATCCGCCGGAGGATCAGGGCCTACGCGCAGGCGGGCGTCACCCACCTCTCGGGGCTGCTGTTCGTGGCCAACACGGTGGCTGAGTTCGTGGACAGCATGCGGTTGTTCGCCGAGGACGTCATGCCGGAGTTCGCCGGCTAGGCATGGGCGGCGTCCTTCACCTCCCGCGGGCGCTGGCGGTGATGGAAGAGCGGGGCTGGGACGCCCTGCTGGCCACCTCCCACGAGAACGTCTACTACCTCAGCGGCTTCCGCAGCTTCGGCCAGCCGCTGATCCGCGGCACGCAGGTGTACGCCCTGGCGCGGCGCGACCGGCTCGATGCGCCCGTTGTGGTCGCCCCGGTGGGCGAGATGGACATGGCCGCCCAGTTTCCTCCGCGGGGCGCAGTGATCCCCTACGGGACCTTTCACATCGCGGCGCCGGAAGAGCCGGTGTCGGGCAGCGACGCCCTGCTGGTGCGGTGGGGCATCGATGAGCCCCCCAGGCCGTCGGCGATGGAGGCGCTGCGGGACGCCCTGGGCCGGCTGGACCTGACCGGCGGCGTCATCGGCGTGGACGAGCGGGGTCTGTTGCCCGCCCTCTGGCAGAGCCTGCCGGAACGACTGCCCGACGGGCTCCGGCCCGCGCCGGCGGCCGACGCCTTCCAGGTGATCCGGGCCGTGAAGACCGACCGGGAGATCGAGGTGCTGCACCGGTCGGCCTCGGTGGTCGAGCAGGCCATGGAGCAGGCCCTGGCCTCGGCGGAGGAGGGTGTGCAGGAGCAGGAGATGGCCCGGGTCTTCGAAGGCGCCCTCGTCGCCCTGGGGGCGCGGCCGCTGTTCAGCGTCATCGCCTTCGGCCCGCACGCCGCCTATCCCAACGCGGTCCCGGGGGAGCGGCGGCTGCGGCGGGGAGACCTCATCCGCTTCGACATCGGCTGTCTCTATCAGGGGTACTGCTCGGACATCGCGCGGACGGCGGTCTTCGGCGACCCCACGCCGCGCCAGCGGGACTACTACCGGGCCATCGTGGCCGGCGAAGAGGCGGCGCTGTCCGTGCTGCGGCCGGGAATCGCCGCCTCCGCGGTGTTTGAGGCGGCGGTGGAGGCCACGCGAAGGGCCGGGATTCCCCACTACCGGCGCCACCACGTGGGCCACGGCATCGGGCTGGAGATCTACGATCTGCCGCTGCTGGCGCCGGGCGCTGAGATGAGGCTGGAGGCGGGGATGGTCCTGGAGGTCGAGACGCCGTACTACGAAGTCGGGTTCGGCGGACTGCAGGTCGAGGACACGGTCGTGGTGACCGGCGCCGGCTGCCGCCTGCTCACCGCCTCCGACCGCACGCTGCGGGTGGTGTGATGTCCTCCCTGGTGGGGCTGCGGTGTCTGCGGTGCGGCGCCGACTATCCGCCCGCGGAGATGTTCGCCGGCTGCCCGCGCTGTCTGCGGGACGGACGGCCGGCCAACGTCACATCGGTCTACCGGTACGACGGCATGCCGGTCGGCCGCGAGATGTTTCGAGGACGACGGCGGTCGATGTGGCGATACCGGGAGCTTTTGCCCGTTGCAGGCGAGCCCGTCACGCTGGAAGAGGGCGGCACGCCTCTGGTGGCCCTCCCGCGGCTGGGCGCGCGGTGGGGGGTCCCGGACCTCTACATCAAAGATGAGTCGCGCAACCCCACGGGGTCGTTCAAGGACCGGATGGCGTCGGTGATCGTCACCCGGGCCAAAGAGGCGGGCTACCGGACCGTCGCCATCGCCTCCTCGGGGAACGCGGGGGCGGCTTTGGCGGCCTACGCCGCCCGCGCCGGGCTGACCTGCGTCGTCCTGACCACGGCGGGCGCGCCGGCGGCGCTCGTGGCGCAGATGCAGGCCCTGGGCGCCAGGTTGCTGGCCACCAGGACGGCCGAGGACCGCTGGACCCTGTTGCGGCTGGGTGTGGAGCAGCTGGGGTGGTACGCGGCCGGGAACTACCTGCAGCCGCCGGTGGGCAGCAATCCGTACGGGGTCGACGGCTACAAGACCATCGCCTTCGAAATCCTGGAAGCGCTGGACTGGAAGGTTCCGTCCGCGGTGGCGCTCCCCGTCTGTTACGGCGACGGGTTGTGGGGCGTGACCAAGGGGTTTGCGGAGGCGCGCCAGCTGGGGCTGGTCGAGCGCGCCCCGGATCTCCTCGCCGGTGAGGTCTTCGGACCGCTGGCGCACGCGCTGACCCACCATCTGGACGAGGTGCGCCCCGTCCCCGCGGGCCGTTCGGTGGCCGTCTCCATCGCCGCCGGGATCAGCACCTACCAGGCCCTCCATGCGCTGCGCACCGGCGGGGGCGCGGCCGTCGTCGTCGACGACGAGGAGCTGCTGGCCGTGCAGGGGGAGCTGGGCGCGCAGGAGGGGCTTTTTGCGGAAGTGTCGGCGGTGGCCGCGCTGGCGGCCCTGCGCCGCCGCGCCCAAGACGGCGACCGGCCGGCCGGACCGGTGGTGGCCGTGGTCACGGCGACCGGACTGAAGGATCCCGGGGCGGCGCCGCCGCGGTCCCGGCTCCCGGTGATCGAGCCCACCCTGGATGCCCTGCGGCAGACGCTCCGTGAGGCCTACGGGATGACGGTCTGAGAGCCGGCAGGGTGATGGAGAGCAGGGGCGACGGAGAGCAACGCGCTGAATGCCCGGAGGGGGTGATGCACGTGGCTGGATGGAGGTGGAGGTGTGTCGCGCTGGCGGCGGTGATGCTCATCGCCGGATCGCTGTGGCGCCCGGAGGCGGGTGGTGCACAGCCGCGGGCGACGCGGCTGGTGATCGGGATCGGGTCGCTGCCCAATACGCCCGATCCGCACCTGGACAGCACCGCCAACGCCCTGCCGGCCTACGCGGCGATGTTCGAGAAGCTCGTGGCCTCGGACGGCAAGGGCGGCATCGTGCCGGTGCTGGCGAAGTCGTGGCGGCTGGTGGACCCCCAGACGTGGGAGTTTGAGCTGCAGCAGGGCGTGCGGTTCCACAACGGCGTGTCGCTGTCCGCCGAGGACGTCAAGTTTACCATCGAGCGCGTGCTCGCGCCGGCGACGCGCTCGCCGTGGCTGGGCCGCATCTCGGCGATCGATCGCGTCGAGGTCGTGGATCCCACGCGGATACGCATTGTGACCAAAGCTCCCTTTGCCCCGCTGCTGCAGGGGCTTACAGTCGTCGACATCATCCCCGCCCGCTATTTCCAGGAGCGCGGCCCGGCAGGGTTCGCCGCCGCGCCGGTGGGGACCGGCCCCTTCGTGTTCAAGGAGTGGGTGCGGGCCGACCGCATGGTGTTCACGGCCAACCCGGGCTACTGGCGGGGCGCCCCGAAGGTCGGCGAGGTCGTCTTCCGCGCCATCCCGGAGGATTCCACCAGGGTGGCCGGACTGGAGACCGGCGATCTGGACGTCGCCCTGCTCATCCCCCCTGAGCAGGTCGACCGGCTGAAGGCACGGGGGCTGGAGGTGCGCGCGGTGAACCTGGGGCAGGGGATGGTGGTGAACCTGCGCTCCAACGCCGGCGGGCCCCTCGCCAACCGCAAGGTCCGCCAGGCGCTGAACTACGCCGTGGACAAGGACGCCATCTTCAAAACCCTGTTGCGCGGGTTCGGCCGCATTCTGGACGGCCAGGTGGTGGGTCCGGATGCCTTCGGGTACAATCCCACGCTTCGGCCGTACCCCTACGATCCGCAGCGCGCCAAGCAGCTGCTGGCCGAGGCGGGCTTCCCGCAAGGGTTTGACCTGGTCTTCAACGGCACGATCGGCCGCTACACCAAGGACAAGGAGATCGACGAGTTCATCGTGGGCCAGCTGGCCGAGGTCGGGGTCCGGGCCCGGCTGGAGGTCGTGGAAGGCGGCGTCTACATCCAGCGATTCATCGCCCGCCAGTTCGAAGGCGCATGGATCTGGGCCTGGCAGTACTTCCCGGCGATGGACGCCGACCTGCCGTTGAACTTCTTCGGGTGCCAGGCCGTGGGCAACTTCTTCTGCAGCCCGGCATTCGACGCCCTCTTCGCCCAGGGCCGCGCCAGCACCAGCCCGGACAAACGCGCCGAGATCCTGCGCCGTGCGGCGCGCATCGTGCGCGAGGAAGCCCCGGTGATCTTCCTGGTGCAGACGCCGGGGATCTACGGGGTGCAGCCCAGGGTCCGGGGGCTGGTGTGGGGAGCCGACTACCTGATGAACCTGCACAAAGTCGAGGTCGTCGCCCGGTAGACGGGGGTCAGCGGTGGTCGGCTACCTCGGCAGGCGACTGGTTGATCTGTTGGCGGCCGTCCTCGGCGTGTCCACGATCGCCTTTCTGGCCCTGAGGCTCTCCGGAGACCCCGTGGCGCTGCTGATCACCGAGTACGCGACGGAGGCGGAGATCGCCCGCGTCCGGGCGCTGCTGGGGCTGGATCAGCCCCTGTGGGTGCAGTACGGCCGCTTCCTCTCCGACGTCCTGCGCGGGGAGTTCGGGGAGTCGTTGCGCTTCATCAAGCCCGCGGCGACGGTGGTCTGGGAGACGCTGCCCGCCACGATGACCCTGGCCGTTGCCGCCGTGGCCATCGCCACGGTCGTCGCGGTGCCCCTGGGCATCCTGGCCGCCGTGCGGAGAGGGACGGTGCTCGACGGCGCGGCCACGGTCCTGGCCACCCTCGGCCAGTCCATGCCCTACTTCTGGCTGGGCATCCTGCTCATTCTCGTCTTCGCCGTTCATCTGCGGGTGTTGCCGCCCTTCGGCAGCGGCACCTGGCGCCACCTCGTCCTGCCGGCGGTGACGCTGTCCATGACGCCGCTGGCGCGCACAATGCGGCTGGTCCGTTCCGGGATGGTGGAGGTCCTGGGCCAGGACTACATCCGCACGGCCTGGGCCAAGGGACTGGGCTGGCGGCGCGTCCTGTTCCGCCACGCCCTGCACAACGCCGCGA
Source organism: Armatimonadota bacterium (assembly GCA_031459765.1). Classification (NCBI taxonomy): domain Bacteria; kingdom Bacillati; phylum Candidatus Sysuimicrobiota; class Candidatus Sysuimicrobiia; order Candidatus Sysuimicrobiales; family Candidatus Kaftiobacteriaceae; genus Candidatus Kaftiobacterium; species Candidatus Kaftiobacterium secundum. Next base: position 7,089 of record JAVKHY010000007.1, read on the forward strand.
TCCCGGTCGTCACCATCCTGGGGCTGGACTTCGGGACATTGCTGGGCGGCGCCGTGGTGACCGAGACGATCTTTGCCTGGCCGGGCGTGGGGCGGCTGATCGTGCAGGCCATCCAGAGCCGCGACTACCCGGTGGTGCAGGCCGCCGTCTTCTACCTGGCCCTGGTGTTCGTGCTGATCAACCTGCTCGTGGATGTCGTCTATGCGCACCTGGACCCGCGTATCAAATACCAGTGACCGGCCGGCGGAGGCTCCTCTGCCCGCCGAGGGACAGGGTGCGCTTCCGCCGGCGCGGCCGCGCCGGCGACTGCGCCGATACCCGGTGGCGGCGGCGGCGCTGGTCGCGCTGGCCGCCGTGGTCCTGGTCGCCGCCGGCGCGGACTGGGTCGCTCCCTACCCGCCGCTGAAGCAGGAGATCGCCGGCCGGCTCGCGCCGCCCTCCTGGCTGCCGGGAGGGCGCGCCGGGCACCTGTTCGGCACCGACCAGCTGGGCCGCGATATCCTCAGTCGCGTCATCTTCGGGGCGCGGATCTCGCTGACGGTCGCCGTCCTGGCCGTGGGTCTGGCGGCGTCGGTCGGCATCGTGCTGGGGGTGGTGTCCGGCTACTACGGAGGGTGGGCGGACCGCGTCCTGGCCCGTCTGGCCGACATCCAGCTGGCCTTTCCCACGATGCTGCTGGTCATCACGCTGATCGCCATGGTGGGGCCGAGTTTGGTCAACCTGATCGCGGCGCTGGGGATCGGCGGGTGGGCCTCCTACTTCCGCATGGCCCGGGCGCAGGTGTTGACGCTGCGGGAGACGGAGTATGTCCTGGCGGCGCGGTGCGTGGGGGTGCCGGACCTGGCCATCGCCTTCCGGCACGTCCTCCCCAATGCGCTGTCTCCGCTGATCGTGCTGGCCTCCTTCTCCATGGCGCAGGTGATCATCCTGGAGTCGGCGCTCAGCTTCCTGGGATTGGGCGTGCAGCCGCCCACCCCGACGTGGGGCGGCATGCTGAGCGACAGCCGCGACTATCTCTCCCTGGCCTGGTGGCTGGCGGCCTTTCCGGGGGCGGCGCTGACGGTGACCGTGCTGGCCATCAACGTCCTGGGGGACTGGCTGCGCGACATGCTGGATCCCCGCCTGGTGGTGTGACGATGCCCCGGCCGCCGCTCTCCCGCCAGCTCGTGGACGACCTGCGGCGCGAGATCCTGCGGGGACAGTTCGTCGCCGCGGGTCGGCTGCCGTCGGAGGCGGCCCTGGCCCGGCGCTACGATGTCAGCCGACCGACGGTGCGGGAAGCTCTGCAGGTGCTGGAGACCGAAGGACTGATCCGGCGTCGGCGTGGGCGCGGGACGTTCCTCACCTCCAGGCCGGCCGCCGTCACCGCGGGCATCGAGCGCCTGGAGAGCTTTACGGAGACGATCCGGCGCGCCGGGTTTGAGGCGAAGGACGAGGTGCTGGAGATCCGCCCGGTCCGCCTCTTGGCGGCCGTGGCCGGGATGCTGGGCCGGACGGCGGGGGCCGCGGGGATCCTGGTGCGCAGCCTCCGCTACGCCGACGGCATTCCGGTGATCTACTGCGAGGACATCATCCCCGGCGCGCTCGTCGGCGACCCTCGCCTGCTGGAGCGGAGACGGGAGCGGGAGTCGCTGCTGGACTTCTTCACCAACGACCTGCGCATCGAGGTCCGCTACGCCCTCCTCTCCGTGGCCGCCGTCCGACCGCCACGGGGTGTCCGCGCCGCGCTGGCCCTGGCGGGACGGGCGCCGCTGATCCTGCTGCGGGGCACCGCCTACGACGGCGCGGACCGACCGCTCTACGCCTCCTTCAATTACGTGCGCAGCGACCGGTACCAGTTCACGCTCGTCCGCCGGTGAGGGGCGGACCGGGGACGGGAGAGGACGCCCTCGGTTACTTGTTGAGCTTCGTGATCTTCGAGCCCTCGAGGGTCAGGTTGACCATCAACCCCTTCTGGCCGACGACGAAGCCCACAATGGGCTGGTTGATCTTCGCAGAGTCAACGGAGGCGTTGGCGCCGGCATCGACCAGGACGATCGAGCCGTCCACGCCGACCTGCCAGCCCTCGTTGGGGCCCCTGGCCTGGAAGCGGCGGAGGGCGTCGTCGGCCAGGAAGAGGATGATGATGTCCTTCTTCTGGAATCCGACCTGCAGGCCCACCGAGGCGGAGGCGAAACTGTAGTAGGCCACGCTGCGGCCGCCGACCCGCAGCACGCCTTCGCCGTACTCGCCGCCGATCCCGACGCCGACCTTGACGACGTCGGAAAAGATGAGGACGCCTCTGGCCCGCCTGAGGAGGTCGGAGGCGCCTCTGATCTGCTGCTGGAACCGCGCCAGGGCGGCGTCCGCGCCGGCGTTGATCTGCTCGACGGTCCTGGCCTGGGCGGGGCCTGTCAGAGCGAGGGCGGCGGCCAGCGACAGCGCCACCGCGGCAAGCCTTCGCGCTTTCTTCGGTCGACCCATGTGAGCCTCCGTGTTGCGTCGGCTCTAGAGTTCGGCCGGTGCGGGCGTTTTCCCCCAAAGAGGCGTTTTCCTCCGAAGACTCGAGGTGTCGGCGAAGCGCCCCGAGGGGCGCATAAGAGCAAGAAAATACGAACATTGTTGCGCAACTCCACCAACTTCCTTTATAGTACCGTTGCATCCAAACCGATTTTGTCGCATCTCCTGCGGGTGGTAGGCCAAAAGACGAACGTTTGCTGAGGGTAGCGGTTGCGCGCGCTGGTCGTCGGATCTGGGGGTAGGGAGCACGTTCTGGCCTGGAAGCTCACCCGGGACGAGGCCTCGTGCAACCTGCACGCCGCCCCCGGCAACCCCGGGATCGCCCTGCTGGGAACCTGTCACGCGGTCGCCGCCACCGACATCCCGGCCCTGGCGGCATTGGCCGAGGATCTCCGGGCGGATCTGACCGTCGTCGGACCCGAGGCGCCGCTGGCCGACGGGATCGTTGACGCCTTCCGGGCCCGGGGACTGCGTATCTTCGGTCCGACGCAGGCCGCCGCCCGGCTGGAGAGCAGCAAGGCGTTTACGAAGATCCTCCTGCGCGCCCGCCGGATTCCCACGGCAAACTTCCAGATCTTCACCACGCCGGTGGAGGCGCTGACCTACATCCGGCGCCAGAACCGCCCGCTGGTGGTGAAAGCCGACGGCCTCGCCGCGGGGAAGGGGGTCGTCGTGGCCGAGGATCCCCGCCAGGCGGAGCAGGCCGTCCTGGACCTCATGGTCCGGCGCGTGCACGGCGATGCGGGCCGCCGCATCGTGATCGAGGACCGTCTCGAGGGCCCGGAGGTGAGCGTGCTCGCCTTCGTCCACGGTCGCCGGGTCTACCCGCTGCTCCCCGCGCGCGACTACAAGCGCGCGCTCGACGGAGACCGCGGCCCCAACACCGGAGGAATGGGGGCCCTCGCGCCGGCGCGGGCGCCGCTGGCCGACCTGGCGCAGGTGGTGGACGAGATCCTCGAGCCGGTGGCCTCCGCGATGGTGGACGCGGGCTGCCCGTACACCGGCGTGCTGTACGCGGGCCTGATGCTCACCGCAGACGGCCCGCAGGTGCTGGAGTTCAACTGCCGCTTCGGCGATCCCGAGGCGCAGGTGATCCTGCCGCTGCTGGAGGGCCCCCTGGCCGAGGCGATGATCGCGACCATGGACGGAGGCGTTCCCGACCTCCGCTGGTGGGACGGCGCCGCGGTGTGCGTCGTCGCCGCCTCCGGTGGCTATCCGGGCTCCTTCGGGACCGGCTTTCCGATCCACGGTCTGGAGGCCGTCCCCCAGGACGTGCTCGTGTTCCACGCCGGCACCGCGGTCCGGGACGGCCGGATCGTCACCGCCGGCGGGCGGGTGCTCAATGTCGTCGGCACGGGGGCGTCGCTGGCACAGGCGCGGGCGAAGGCCTACGACGGCCTGGCCAGGATCGCCTTTGACGGCATGCAGTTTCGCACGGATATCGGCGCCGCGGTCGAGCCGGCGCGGGAAGGGGTCAGCGTGTGATGAGTCGGCCCGTCGTCGGCATCGTCCTGGGGTCGGAGTCCGATCGGCCGCTGATGGAGGAGGCGACACGCACCCTGGCGGAGTTCGACCTCCCCTGCGAGGTGGTCGTGGCGTCCGCCCATCGGGCGCCCGATCTGGTTGATCACTACGCCCGAGCGGCCGAAGAGCGCGGCCTCCGCGTCCTGATCGCCGCCGCGGGCGGAGCGGCGCATCTGGCCGGAGTGATCGCCGCCCGCACGGTGCTGCCGGTGATCGCCGTGCCCCTTGCGGCGACCCCCCTGGGGGGGCTCGATGCGCTGCTCTCCGCGGTCCAGATGCCGCCGGGCGTCCCCGTGGCCACGGTCTCCATTGGGGCGTGGGGAGCGCGCAACGCCGCGCTCCTGGCCGTCGAGATGCTGGCCCTCTCGGATGCGGCGCTGCGCGCGCGTCTGCGGGAGTTCAAAGCCGCCATGGCCCGCAAGATCGAGGCCGCGTCCGGCTTCAGCCCGGGCGTCACGCGGTAGCGGCGCGCCGGAGAAGGGAGGGGGCATGGCGGTCACGGCGGTGGTCGGCGGGCACTGGGGAGACGAGGGGAAAGGCAAGGTCGTCGATGCCCTCGCCGCCCGGGCCGACATGGTGATCCGCTACAACGGCGGCAACAACGCCGGCCACACCATCGTGGGCGGGCAGGGGGTGCTGCGGCTGCACCTGGTGCCTTCGGGGATCGCCCATCCGGCGGTCGATTGCCTCATCGGTCCCGGGGTCGTCGTCAACCCGATCGCCTTGCTGGAGGAGCTCGACGCCCTGGAGCGCGCCGGCATCTCGACGGCCCGGCTGCGCATCTCCACCCGCGCGCACCTGGTCTTCCCCTTCCACATCGAGCTCGACGCCAGGATGGAGGAGGCGCGCGGCGGGCGGGCCCACGGGACGACGCGGCGCGGGATCTGGCCGGTCTACGCGGACAAGGCGGCGCGCGTGGGCGTCCGGGCGGGCGACCTCCTCGAACCGGCGTTTCTGCGGGAGCGGCTGGAGGAGATCGCCGGTCGCGCCTCGGCGGCCCTGGGCCGGACGGTGGATCCCGAGGAGCTGGAGGTTCAGGCCCGGGCCTGGGCCGAGCGTCTGGGTCCGATGATCGTCGATACGCACCCCATCGTGCGGGAGGCCCTGCGGCGGAACGCGCGCATCATCCTGGAGGGCCACCTGGGCGTGATGCGGGATCTGGATTGGGGAGTGTACCCCTACGTCACCTCGTCGACGTGTCTGGCGGGCGGGGCGTGTGCCGGGGCGGGGATCCCGCCGCAGCGCATCACGCGGGTGATCGGCGTCGTCAAGGCCTACACCACCGCGGTGGGAGCCGGGCCCTTCCCGACCGAGCTGCCGCACGCTGTCGCCGAACTGCTGCGGGAGCGTGGACAGGAGTACGGCACGTCCACGCGGCGGCCGCGACGGTGCGGCTGGTTCGACGGGGTGGCGGCCCGCTTTGCCGCCGAGGTCTCGGGGTTCACCGACCTGGCCGTGATGAAGCTCGACGTGCTGGACGGGTTCGAGACGGTGAAGATCTGCGTCGCCTACCGCGACGGCGGACGGGTCCTCGAGACCGTCCCGCACACGGCGGTGATGGAGCGCGTCGAGCCGGTCTATGAGGAGCTGCCCGGATGGGAGCGGACCTCGGACGTCCGCGCCCTGGAGGACCTGCCGGACGCGGCGCGGGCGTTCCTGGAGCGGATCGAGCAGGTGACCGGCGTGCCGGTGTCCATGGTCGGGGTCGGCCGGGAGCGGGAAGCGCTCGTTCCGATCCCGGTGGTGGGAGGCGTGGTGTGATCGACCGCTATACCACGCCCGAAATGGCGCGCCTGTGGGCGCCCGAGACGAAGTTCGGACTGTGGCTGGAGATTGAACTGCTGGTCTGCGAGGCGCAGGCGCAATCCGGCCACGTGCCCCGGGAGGTTGCCGAGCGTCTGCGCCGGACGGCCAAGGTCGGGACGCCGGCCCGGATCGACGAGATCGAGCGGACGCAGACGCAGCACGACGTCGTGGCCTTCCTGCGCTCGGTGGCCGAGGAGACCGGACCGGACGCGCGCTATCTGCACCTGGGGCTGGGCTCCTCCGATGTGGTGGACACGGCGCTGTCCGTCCTCCTGGTGCGCGCCGCCGACCTGCTGCTGACGGAGCTGCAGAAGGTCGGCGAGGCCCTGGCCCGCCTGGCCGCGGCGCACCGCCACACGCTGATGGCCGGGCGCACCCACGGGATGCACGCCGAGCCGACGACCTTCGGGTTGAAGGCCGCGCTGTGGTACGACGAGATCCGCCGGGCCGGCGAGCGGCTGAGCCGGGCGCGGGAGCAGGTCCGCGTCGGGAAGATCTCGGGCGAAGTCGGCACCTACGCCCACCTCGATCCCGCCGTGGAGGCCTACGTGTGCGAGCGCCTGGGGCTGCGGCCCGCGCCCGTCTCCTCGCAAATCCTGTCGCGGGACCGCCACGCCGAGTTCCTGGCCGCCGTGGCCATCGCCGGCGGGACGCTGGAGGAGATCGCGACCGAGATCCGCGGCCTGAGCCGCACCGAGATCGGCGAGGTGGAGGAGCCGTTTCTGGCCGGCCAGACCGGCTCGTCGGCCATGCCGCACAAACGCAACCCGATTCTCTGCGAGCGCATCACGGGGCTGGCCCGGATCCTGCGCGGGTACGCCCAGGCGGCGATGGAGGACCAGGCGCTGTGGGGCGAGCGCGATATCTCCCACTCCTCCGTGGAACGGATCGCCGTGCCGGGGGCGACCGGCCTGCTGCACTACATGCTGCGGAAGATGGCCGTCGTGCTGGAGGGCCTGCGGGTGTATCCGGACCGCATGCGCGCCAACCTGGAGCGGTCCGGAGGGCTGGTATTCAGCCACCGGGCGCTGCTGGCGCTGCTCCGGCGGGGCCTGACACGCGAGGACGCCTATCAGGTGGTCCAGCGGGCGGCTACGGCGGCGCTGGAAGGCCGGGCCTCCTTCCGCGACGAGCTGCGGCGCAGCGGGCACTTCGACGAGGCCGAGCTTGAGGCGCTCTTCGACCACGCCGCCTATCTGCGGCACGTGGACCATGTGTTGGCCCGCCTGGGGATCGGCCGGACCGCGGAGGTGAGACGATGACGACGGCGGCGACACTGACGGAGAGCCGGCTCCCGCTGCCGCTCCACACGCGGGGCAAGGTGCGGGACGTGTATGCCGCGGAGGACCGCCTGCTCATCGTGGCCACCGACCGCCTCTCCGCCTTCGACCACGTCCTGCCCACCCCGATCCCGGACAAAGGGCGGGTGCTGACGCAGCTGTCGGCCTTCTGGTTCACCAAGACCGCCGATCTGGTCCGCAACCACCTGTTGACCGTCCGGCCGGAGGAGATCGTCCGACAGCTCCCCGCGCTGCAGGCGGTCCCCCGCGACCTGCTCGACGGTCGGGTCATGCTGGTGGAGCGGTGCGCGCGGATCGACGTGGAGTGCGTCGTCCGCGGCTACCTCACCGGGTCCGCCCTCGAGGAGTACGCGCGGGACGGGACGGTCGCCGGCGTGCCCCTGCCGCCGGGGTTGCGCAACGGCGACCGGCTGCCGGAGCCCGTCTTCACGCCGGCGACGAAAGCGGCGGTGGGGCACGACGAGACCATCACCTTCGCCGCATTGCAGGAGGTTGTGGGACGCGAACTGGCCGATGCCCTGCGCACCATCAGCCTGTCTCTCTATCGACGCGCCGCGAACCACGCCGCGGCGCGCGGACTGATCCTGGCCGACACGAAGTTCGAGTTCGGGATGCGGGACGGCGAGGTCGTCCTCATCGACGAAGCCCTCACCCCCGACTCGTCGCGTTACTGGGACGCCGCCCACTACCCCGGCGCGCTGGTCGCCTTCGACAAACAGGTCGTCCGCGACTATCTCACCCGCATCGGGTGGAACCGCGAGCCGCCGGCGCCGGCGCTGCCGGCGGACGTGGTCGCCGCCACGCGGGCGCGTTACCTGGAGACCTATACCCGGCTCACCGGGCAGTCGCTGCCGGAGAGGACGACCACCGAGGAGGCATGATGGGGACGATCCGCATCATCGTCACGCTGAAGCCGGGCATCCTGGACGCCGCAGGGCAGGCCGTCCGGCGGGGGTTGCAGGCCCTGGGCTACGATCAGGTCGGCGAGGTCCGCGTCGGCCGCTACATCGAGGTTACCGTGTCCGACGGCACCAGGCCCGAGGAGATCCGGCAGATGTGCGAGCGGTTCCTGGCCAACCCGCTCATCGAGCAGTGGCGCCTCGAGCGCCACGAGCCGGCCGCCGGGCCCGCCCGGGGCCGCCCGGCGCGCGGTCCCCGCCAGGACGCCGTCCGGACGTCCGGACGCAAGACCGACCGCCCGGGAGTCCACTGATGACGATCGGCGTGGTCGTCTTTCCCGGCAGTAACTGCGACCGGGACTGCGTCCATGTGCTCCGCCACGTGCTCGGACAGCACGTCGTCGTGGTCTGGCACGAGGAGACCAGCGTGGCAGGTCTGGACGCGGTGATCCTCCCCGGCGGGTTTGCCTACGGCGACTATCTGCGCGCCGGCGCCGTGGCCGCCACCAGCCCCATCATGGCCGCCGTCCGGGCGTTCGCCGCCGGGGGCGGGCCGGTGCTCGGCATCTGCAACGGGTTCCAGGTGCTCCTCGAGGCCGGGGTGCTGCCCGGGGCGATGCTGCGCAACCGCGGCCTGCAGTTCCTGTGCCGGCCGGTACATCTCCGTGTCGAGTCCACCCGTACCCCGTTTACCCGGACCCTGAGGGAAGGCCAGGTCCTGCGCCTGCCCATCGCCCACGGGGAGGGCAACTACTACGCTCCGCCGGCGCTGCTCGAGACCGTGGAAGCGGAAAAGCAGGTCGTCTTCCGCTACTGCGATCCGGACGGGCGCATCTCGGCGGAGGCCAACCCGAACGGCTCGCTGCGCAACATCGCCGGGATCTGCAGCCCCCGGGGAAACGTCCTGGGCCTGATGCCGCACCCTGAGCGTGCGGCGGAAGAGATCCTGGGGTCGGTCGACGGCCGGCTGATCTTCGAGTCGCTGCTGGCCTCTCTGCACTCCCGCGCGCCGGTGACGGCCGGATGAGCACGACCCTGCCCCGCCTCGACCCCGCCGCCGTCGGCCTCACGCCCTCCGAATACGAAGAGATCCGCCGCCGGCTCGGCCGTGAGCCGACCGCGCTGGAGCTCCAGTTGTTCGGGGTGATGTGGTCCGAGCACTGCGGGTACAAGCACAGCAGGCTGACGCTCCGCGCGCTGCCCGCCGGCGGCCCCGGCGTGCTGCGCGGCCCGGGGGAGAACGCCGGCGTGGTGGAGATCGGCGAGGGCTGGGCGGTGGCCTTCAAGGTGGAGAGCCACAACCATCCCAGCGCCGTCGATCCGTACAACGGCGCGGCCACCGGGGTGGGGGGAATCATCCGCGACGTGCTGGCGATGGGCGCGCGGCCCATCGCCTTGCTGGATTCGCTCCGCTTCGGCCCCCTGGACGAACCCCGGGCCCGGCGCCTCGCCACCGGCGTGGTCGCGGGGATCGCCGGTTACGGCAACTGCATCGGCGTGCCCACCGTGGGCGGGGAGATCCACGTCGACCCGCGCTACCGGGGGAACCCCCTGGTCAACGTCGTCTGCCTGGGTCTGGTGCGCCGCGACCGCGTGGCCCGCGCCCGGGCCAGTGGACCGGGCAACGTGGTGATGTACGTCGGGGCCCGCACCGGTCGCGACGGGATCGGCGGCGCCGCCTTCGCCTCCGGAGAGCTCGACGAGCGCTCCGAAGGGGAGGACCGGGCCTCCGTGCAGATCGGCGATCCCTTCACCGGCAAACTGCTGATCGAGGCTACCCTGGAAGCGCTGGAGGCCGGCGGGGTGGTCGCGCTGCAGGACATGGGCGCCGCGGGGCTGACCTGCGCCGCGAGCGAGATGGCCGCCCGCGGAGGCGTCGGCATGCGCCTGGATCTTGATCGCGTGCCGCTGCGTGAGAGCGGGATGCGCGCGGACGAGATCCTGCGCAGCGAGTCGCAGGAGCGCATGCTGCTGGTCGTCCGGCCGGAGGCGGCGGACCGGGTCGCCGCGGTCTACCGCCGGTGGGGGCTGGCCGCGGTCGTAATCGGCGAGGTCACTGCCGAGCCGGTCCTGCGCATTTTCCATCGCGACGGCCTGGTGGTCTCCCTGCCGCCCTACGCGCTGGCCGAGGCGCCGGGTTACCGGCCCGCCGCGAAGGAGCCGCAGCGACCGCCGGATCTGTGGTCGCTGGATCCGCTGCCCGAGGAGCGCGATCCCGAGGAAGCCCTCCGGAGACTGCTGGCCTCGCCGGGGATCGCGAGCGCGCGGGCGGTGTACGAGCAGTACGACCATGCCGTCCAGGTCCGAACCGTGGTGCCCCCCGGAGCCGGCGATGCGGCGGTGCTGCGGATTCCGGAGCTGGCGCCGAGGGGGCTGGCCCTGGCCGTGGACGGAAACGGATCGCTGTGCGCCCTGGATCCCTACCGCGGCGCCCGACGCGCCGTGGCGGAGTGCGCCGCGAACCTGGCCTGCGCGGGCGCCGTACCCCTGGGGGTCACCGACGGCCTCAACTTTGGGAACCCCGAAGACCCCGAGGTCTTCTGGACATTCCGCCAGGCGGTGTGCGGGATCGCCGACGCCTGCCGGGCGCTGGAAATCCCCGTCGTCGGCGGCAACGTCTCCTTCTACAACGAGTCTCCCGAGGGTCCCATCCCCCCCACGCCGATTGTGGCCATGGTCGGGCTGGTCGAGGATGTTCGGGTGGTGCCGCGGATGTCCTTCCGCGGCGAGGACGACCTCATCGTGCTGGTCGGCGATCCCGCAGGCGATCTGGCCGCTTCGACCTACCTCCGCGAGGTGCACGGCCTCGATCGCGGCCGGCCGCAGGATGTGGACCTCGATCTCCACCGGCGGGTGTTGCGCGTGGTCCGGGAAGCGGTCCGGGCGGGCCTGGTCCGCTCGGTGCACGACGTCTCGGAGGGCGGATTGGCCGTGGCCCTGGCCGAGTCCGCCATCGCTGGCGGCATCGGCGCGGAGATCGTGCTGCCCGCGGCGGCGCGCCGGGACACGGTCCTTTTTGGCGAGGCCCCGTCGCGGATCATCCTGAGCCTGCGGGAAGAAGACCTCCCCGCGCTCCGTACCCTCGCCCGGGCCTCCGACGTCCCGATCACCCTCCTCGGCCGCACCGGCGGCGACCGGCTGCGGATCGCCGTGGCGGCCGAAGCCTCGCGGCGGCATGCCATCGACGTGCCGCTGGATACCCTCCGGCGAGCGTATGAGGCCCTCGCGGAGGTCTTTCGATGACGTGGTGGGAGTCCGACGCCCCTCGCGAAGAGTGCGGCGTGGTGGGCGTGTGCGCCACCGGCGGCTCGGCCGCGCCCGTCGCCCACCTCGCCCTGTACGCCCTGCAGCACCGCGGGCAGGAGAGCGCGGGCATCGCCAGCAGCGACGGGCGCGGGATCTGGGTGCACAGGGGCATGGGATTGGTCTCGCAGGTCTTCGACGCCGATCGGGTCGCCGGGCTGCCGGGGCCCCTGGCCGTCGGCCACGTCCGGTACGCGACGATGGGCAGCGCCCGGCTGGAGAACGCTCAGCCCCTGGTGGTGGCCTCCCCGTGGGGGCCGCTGGCCCTGGCCCACAACGGCAACCTGATCAACGCGCCCCTGCTGCGGGCGGAGCTGCAGGCCGGCGGCGTTGCGTTCCACTCGACGACCGACAGCGAAGTCATCGCCCAGGTCATCGCCCACGCGCCGGTCCCCAGCCTGGAGGAGGCCGTGGCCTACGCCATGCGGCGGATCGAGGGTGCCTACACAGTCGCCCTGCTCGCCTCAGGCCGGGTGCTCGGCTTCCGGGACGCCTACGGCATCCGCCCGCTGGCGATCGGCCGCAGCGCCCAGGCCTACCTCCTGGCCTCCGAATCCTGCGCCTTCGACCACACCGGGGCGACCTTCGTGCGCGATGTAGCGCCCGGCGAAGTCGTCGTCATCGACGAGCACGGGATGCGCTCGCACCGGCTGCTGCCGGCCCGGCGCGAGGCCCAGTGCGTGTTCGAGTACATCTACTTCGCCCGTCCCGACACCGTGCTGGCCGGCCGCAACGTCCACCTGACCCGGCGGCGGATGGGGCGGATCCTGGCCCGCGAGCATCCGGCGCGGGCCGACGTGGTCATCGCCGTTCCCGACTCCGGCACCTCGGCCGCCCTGGGCTTCGCCGAGGCGTCGGGGATCCCGTTCGAAGTCGGCCTGATCAAGAACCGGTACATCGGCCGCACCTTCATCCAGCCCGACCAGGCCCGGCGCGACCTGGGCGTGCGCCTGAAGCTGAACCCGCTCCGTGAGGTGATCGACGGCCGGCGCGTGGTCCTGGTGGACGACTCCATCGTCCGGGGGACCACCAGCGGGAAGATCGTCGGGATGCTGCGCCGGGCGGGGGCGACGGAGGTCCACGTGCGGATCTCCTCGCCGCCGATCCGCTTCCCGTGTTTTTACGGCATCGACACCAGCAGCCGGGGAGAACTCGTCGCGGCGTCGAAGTCTGTAGAAGAGATCCGCCGGATGATCGGCGCCGACACCCTGGGCTACCTCAGCCAGTTGGGACTGGTCGAGGCGCTGCAGCTGGCGCGAGAACGGTTGTGCATGGCCTGTCTCGACGGCGCCTATCCCACCGCTGTCCCCGAGGAAGCGCTGGCCGGGCGTCATGCGCTCGAGGGGGCCCCGGTTGGGTAGTGACGGCCTGACCTATCGAGAGGCGGGGGTGGACCGTGCGGAGATCGCCCGCGCCCTGGGCGCCGTTGCGGACCGCGTCCGCGGCACGTTCACGCCCCAGGTCCTCGGCGACCTGGGACAGTTCAGCGGCCTCTTCCACCTCCGCCGTTATCGCGACCCGGTGCTGGTCTCCACGATCGACGGCGTGGGGACGAAGGGGCTGCTGCTGCGCGAGGCCGGCCGGCTGGCCGTGGCCGGCCGCGATGCCATCGTCCACGGGGTGAACGACGTGGCGGTGCTGGGAGGAACGCCGCTGTTCGCCCTGGACTACATCGCCGCGGGGCGGCTCGAGCCGGCGGAGGTGACCGCGCTGCTGGAGGGGATGGCCGCCGCCTGCCGGGAGGAGGGCGTGGCCCTGGTGGGCGGCGAGACGGCGCAGATGCCGGGGGTGTACACGGCGCAGGGGCTGGATGTCGCGGCCTGCGTGGTGGGCGTGGTCGAGCGCGACGAAGTTGCCGACGGCGCGAAGATCAAACCCGGCCACCTCCTGGTCGGCCTGGCCGCGGACGGCCTGCACACCAACGGCTTCTCCCTGATCCGGGAGGTCATGGCCCGCCGGCGCTGGGCGCTGGACACGGTGCCCGAGGGGCTCGGCGTCTCGCTGCGGGACGCCCTGCTGGTCCCGCATCGCTCCTACCGGAAACCGCTGCTGGCCCTGGCCAGGTCCCAGTTGCTGCGCGGCGCCGCCCACATCACCGGGGGAGGCATCGCCGCCAACCTCGTCCGCGTTCTGCCGGACGGCTGCCGGGCGGTGGTGGACACGCTGACGTGGACCGTGCCGACTCTGTTCGCGGTCCTGGCCCGGGCCGGCGGCATCGAGACCGGGGAGATGTGGGGGACGTTCAATATGGGCGTCGGCGCCATCGCCGTGGTGCCGCGGGAGCGGGGGCGCCTGGCCGTGGACATCTGCCGGGCCAACGGCGCCGAGGCCTGGATCATCGGCGAGGTGGTCGCCGGCGAGAGGGGTGTTGAGATTCGATGATCCGGATCGGCGTCCTGGCCTCGGGAGCCGGAACCAACCTGCAGGCCATTCTCGACGCCTGCGCTCGGGGGGAGATCGACGGGCGTGTGGTCGTGGTCGTCTCCAACAACCCCAAGGCGATGGCCCTGGACCGGGCGCGGCGGGCGGGGATCCCGGCCGTGGCCATGCACCACCGGGCCTTTCCCGACCGCGACACCTTTGACGCCAAACTCGCCGAGATTCTCCACTCCTATGAGGTGGACCTCGTCTGCATGGCCGGCTTTCTGCGCATCCTGGGCTCCTGGTTCATCGGCCAGTTCGCCGGCCGCATCATGAACATCCATCCGGCGCTGCTCCCGTCCTTCGGCGGCCTGGGGATGTACGGCGAGCGCGTGCACCGGGCTGTGCTGGACAGCGGGGCCAAGTTCTCCGGCTGCACGGTCCACTTCGCCAATGAGGCTCCCGACGGGGGCCCCATCATCCTCCAGGCGGTCGTCCCCGTGCGCGACGACGACACACCGGAGACGCTGGCGGCGCGGATCGCCATAGAAGAGCACCGCCTCTACCCGGAGGCGATCCGCCTGTTTGCGCAGGGACGGTTGAAGGTCGTCGGTCGGCGCGTCCACATCCTGGAGGCCCGCCAGCCGGCTCCTGTGGAGTAGGGGACGCCGTGCCGCAGCGCGCCGCCTCCCCCGGCTCCGTCCACCAACCCTTCGCGCCGGGGCCGATCGCCATCCGGCGCGCCCTGATCAGCGTCTGGGACAAGACCGGTGTCGTCGAGCTGGCGAAGGCGCTGGTCGCCTTTGGCGCCGCCGTGATCAGCACCGGCGGCACGGCCCGGGCGCTGGCCGATGACGGCGTGCCGGTGACCACGGTCGAATCGATCACCGGCTATCCCGCCATCCTCGACGGCCGCGTCAAGACGCTGCACCCGGCCGTCTTCGCCGGCATTCTCGGCCGCGATGATCCGGCGCACCGGACGGCGCTGGAGGATCTAGGCATCGCGCCCATCGACCTCGTCGTCGTGAACCTGTACCCCTTCGAGGTGCGGGGGGTCCGGGCGCCGATGAGCGAAGCGGTGGAGCTCATCGATATCGGGGGGTGCGCCCTTATCCGCGCCGCGGCGAAGAACTGGGAGCGTGTCGCCGTGCTGTCCGATCCGTCCCAGTACGGTCCGGTGATCGAAGAGCTGCGCCGCGACGGCGGCCTCTCCGCCGAGACCCGCCGACGTCTGGCGGCCGAAGCTTTTGCCCGGACCGCATCCTACGACGCCGCCATCGCCGGCTATTTCCAGGCGGCCGCCGGGGGGCGCTTCCCCGACCTCCTGACGCTGGCCTTCCGCAAGGTGCAGCAGACGCGCTACGGGGAGAATCCGCACCAGCAGGGTGCGTTCTATCGGCCGACCGTCGGCTCGGGCGGGCTCGCCGACGCGCGGCAGCTGCAGGGCAAGGAGCTGTCCTTTAACAACTGGGTCGATCTCGATGCCGCCTGGGGGCTGGTGAACGAGTTCGCCGCGCCGGCCGCGGCCATCATCAAGCACGCCACGCCCTGCGGCGCGGCGACCGCCGCCACCCTTGCCGAGGCCTACCGGGCCGCCCTCGACTGCGACCGGGTCTCGGCCTTCGGCGGCGTCGTGGCCCTGAACCGGCCGGTTGACGGGCCGACGGCGTTGGCGATTGCCGGCATCTTTACGGAGGTTGTGATCGCCCCCGGATTCAGCGCCGAGGCCCGCCACGCGCTCAGGAAGAAGACGAGCCTTCGGCTCCTGGAAGCCGACCCGCCCGCGTCGCGGCCGGGCCTGGAGATGAAGAGTGTGGCCGGGGGCATGCTCCTCCAGGACCGCGATGTCGTGGACCTCGAGGAGGATGCGCTGCGCGTGGTCACCCCTCGCGCCCCGACGGCCACGGAGCTGGCCGATCTGCGCTTCGCCTGGACCGTGGCGAAGTGGGTGAAGTCCAACGCCATCGTCCTGGCCAAGGACGGGGCCACGGTCGGCATCGGGGCCGGACAGCCCAACCGGGTCGGCGCCGTGGAGATTGCCGTGAAGGTGGCCGGGGAGCGGGCCAGGGGGGCGGTGATGGCCTCCGACGCCTTCTTCCCGTTCCGGGACGGCATCGACGCCGCGGCCCGGGCCGGCGTCACGGCCGTGATGCAGCCCGGCGGGTCGGTGCGGGACGCGGAAGTCATCGCCGCCGCGACCGAGCACGGCATGGCGATGGTCTTCACGGGAATCCGCCACTTTCGGCACTAGCCGACGGTGTCACGTCCCCTTGGCCGCCGCTCCCGCGGGTTCCGGGGTCAGCCCCAGCCGTGCGGCTTCGCGGGCTTCTCCTTCACATCAAGAAGCGGACCGAGCGGCCGCGGCGTGGAGAGGGGGTCGCAGGCGCCGACGGCCACGCGGGCGATGCCCTCGACGGACTGGGCGAAGAGGCGCAGCAGGGCAGTCTTCCCGACGCCGGCTTCGCCCGCGATGAAGACGAGACGGCCATGGCCCGCGGCCGCCTCGTCCATCCATCCCTTGAGATCTTTGAGGTTCTGCTCGCGTTCGAGCAGCTTCATATGGACATCCCTGGATGCGGGATGGTTCCCGACAGTTTCTGTGGGCCGCGAGGGCAATCCTTCACCTATCCGTCGCCATCCAGCAGGCCGAGCCTGGTCGCCTCGCGGACGACCTCCGCCCGGCTGCGCACGCCGAGCTTGGCCAGCACCGACGAGACATGGTGGTCCACCGTCTTGACGGAGAGGTACATCCGGGTCGCGATCTCGGGATTGCGGAGCCCCTGGGCGATGAGCTGCGCGATCTCCGCCTCGCGCGCGGTGAGGCCCGCGGGGTGCGCGCGGGTGGCAGGACGCGGTCCGCGCGGAATGCCCCGCACGCCCATGAGGCGCAGCTTGCGGCTGACCGCGCCGGCCATCGGGCGCGCCCCGAGCCGCTCGAACTCCCCCAGCGCCTTTCGCAGCGGGCCTTCTTCCGGCGCTTCGGCCAGCGCGCGCGCCGCCTCGTAGGGACAACAGAGCCGGGTCCAGGCCTCGGCCGCGCCGGCCCAGTTCCCGGCGATCTGCAACGCGAAGGGCTCGGCGCAGGGCGTGGGCGAGCGGGGGAGCGCGTCCGCTCGCCACAGCCAATAGGCCAGTTCTCCGACGAACCAGGGATGGGCATGGCGTTGAGCGAGGTCATAGGCCGCGAGGGCCTCGGCACGCGTCGCCGCCCGATCTCCCCGCAGCCACGCGGCCTCCGCCCGGGCGGCGTGGACCGGCGCCAGCCGCTGCAGGGTCTGCGTTCCCGCAGCCAGGTCGAGCGCCTCATCAAGGAGCGGACGGGCGCCGGCATCGCCCCGCCGCGACAGCAGACGGCCCAGGGCGACGAGGGCCATGATGCGCGTGATGACGCTGATCCCCGACTCCGTTAGGGCCGCCCGGGCCATGGCCTCTGCGTCGGGCCATCGCCCCTGGTACAGATGCGAGAGCGCCTGCCAGGCCATCATGTAATGGCGTGATTGATCGAGGTCGCGCTCCAGGCAGTGACGATCCCCTCGGCGAAGTCCCGATCGGCCTCGGGGAAGGCGTACACCTCTCCCAGCGCGCTCCCCAGATTGACGTAGGCCAGGGCGACATCACCTTCCAAACCCGCCTCGCGCGCCAGACGAAGGCTCGCCTCGAGCTGCGCGATTCCCTCCGGAATCCGGCCGGAGAGCAGCAGCGCCGAGCCCATCGCGTTGTAGGCGCCGACGATGGTGGGGGTATCCTCGAGGCGCCTGGCCAATTCCACAGCCGTCTGTCCGACGACGATCGCCTCGTCGTTGTCGCGATTGAGCATGCGCAGGTACGCCTGCATGCGATAGGCGCGGGCCAGCTCGATACCTGGGGGAAGGGCTTCCAGGAGCTCCAGGGCCGCGGCGAGGGCGGCCTCGCCCTCCGGATTCCGTCCGGCGCTCACCAGGAAGACGCTCTGCCGGGCCAGCCCCTCCCCCGTCCGCAGCATGTCGCCGAGGGCGCGCCACAGGTCGGTGGCTTCGGTCATGGCACGCAGCGCCTCAGGCACGCGATCGAGCATCG
The DNA here is from genome assembly GCA_031459765.1 of Armatimonadota bacterium. Lineage (NCBI taxonomy): Bacteria > Bacillati > Candidatus Sysuimicrobiota > Candidatus Sysuimicrobiia > Candidatus Sysuimicrobiales > Candidatus Kaftiobacteriaceae > Candidatus Kaftiobacterium > Candidatus Kaftiobacterium secundum. The sequence continues at coordinate 24,838 of JAVKHY010000007.1, forward strand.
CGGCTTCCTCGGCGTACTCGAAGAGCAGCGTGGCGCGCTCTCGCGGAGCCAGGGGAGCCGCCCGCAGGACGCGCTCGAACTGCGCGGCAGCCTCCCGATGGGCCCCCAGCGTGCGGGCTCGCCTCGCCGCGGCCGCGCCCCATGCCGCCAGGGTCGTCACCTCTCCCGCCGCCTCGGCGTGATCGGCGACGCGCGCGGCGTCAGGCTCGCCGTGCGCGAGCAGAGCCCGCAGCACCGCCCCGTGGAGCGCCGCCCGCCGCTGCGCGAGCAGGGAGTCGAGCACGGCCTGCCGGGCGAGTTCATGGCGAAAGGTCAGGATCTGACCCTCCGCCCGCAGCATCCCCGAGGTCACGCCCTCTTCGAATCCCGCCGGATCCGCGGCGAGGTCGCGCACCAACGCCATCTCCGCCCGCGGGCCGATCACCGCGATGATCTCCAAAGCGGCGCGTGCCCCCGCGGAGAGCCGTGAGACTCGGGCCAACACCGCATCGCGGACCGTCGGGGGGATTCCGGGAGCGGGGCTGGCCAGGATCTCGGTGACGTAGAACGGGTTCCCTCCGGTCCGGCGGTGGAGGGCCGCGGCGTCGAGGCCGCTGCCCCGGACCAGGACCGCCACGGCCGCCGGCGTGAGCGGAGGCAGCGTCAGCCGCCTAGTTCCTGTGCCGGTGGCCAGGTCCCCCAGAAAGCGGGTGAGCGGGTGCTGCGCCCCGACCTCGTCGTCGCGAAAGGTGGCGACCAGGAGCGTCCTCGTCCGCTCGATCCGCCGACCGACGAACCGCAGCAAGTCGAGCGTCGCCTCATCGGCCCAATGGATGTCCTCGAACACCGCCAGTCGAGGGATCGTCGTCAGGTCCTCGAGGACGGCACGGAACACCTGCGGCCCCGGCGCGCCGCGGGCGATCAGATCTGCCACGGCGGGGGAGAGGTGAGGCAGGACGTCCGCCAGCGGCGCCAACGGAGCGGGGGTAGAGAGCGGATCACAGGTTCCCACGACCGCCGGAACGAGGCCTTCAACCGACTGGCAGAAGGTCCGCGAAGACCAACGCCAAGACCGGGGCCGCCTTCAACTTCTGGCATCCGCCGCTGGTCACGCTGCACTTCTGGATCTGGTACCCGAATCCCAACGGCGTCTTCGGCGAGTTCAACCCGCTGCTCACGGCGTTCAACAATGAATAGTCGTCAGGGGAGGGCGTCTGCCCTCCCCTAACCGCCTCCATGGATCGGCCATTAGGCCTGTTGGTCGTGGTCGTCCTCGTTGCGATCGCCTTCGGGCAGCCATCGGCTGCGGCGGTCGCATCCGTTTCCCCGATCGTCGTCGAGATGACCGAATTCCGCTTCCGTCCCACGACCATCCTGCTCCGCGCCGGCCGGCCGGCGGTCATCCGCCTGGTCAACCGCGGACAGATCGCCCACCAGTTCCAGGCCGCCGCGTTGCACCGCCTGCCCGTGACCGTCGTCGACACGCAGACGCGCATCGAAGCGCCCGGGCTGGAGATCCTCCGCCTGCAGCCCGGGGCGACCGCCACGCTATCCTTTGTCCCCCGCGCCGGGGGGCGGATGCCCTTCGCCTGCACGATCGAGGGGCACCAGGAAGCGGGGATGACCGGAGCGCTCGTGGTTCGCTAGCGGGGGAAAGTCACCGATGAGGCCTGTGAGACGAACGTGCCGGGTATCACAGAGGTGCGGCGATCGCGGGCGCTGCCCGGCCGCCGCAGAAGACGCATGCTGAGACCCATGACAGGCCTGAGCGGATGGCTCGGACACAAGGACATCCCCCGGCCGGCTCTGGTGCGGCAGGAGTACCCCCGGCCGCTGGTGGACGGGCTGGACTGCCTGCTGGCCCTCTGGATCGCCGAGGCCATGCTCGACGGCGGGACCGGGGATGGCAGGGAGGAAGCCTCCTAGGCTCTCGCGAACGTCCTCTCTGTTCTCACTGGTCGGATCAATCGCATAACGGGTTTCGCACCCTTCGCCACTCTTCGAGACGCGCCTGACTGCGCCGCGGGATCTCCTGGGCGGGGAGCGTCATCGTGACAGTACCGGGGTTGGACGGGTTTCGCAGGGTAGCCTCCGACGCGGCCAAGCCGCGTCGTGTTGTTTTCCGAAGGGGGGTGACTAGGTGAAGCGCGCCATCACCGTCACGGTGAACGGCGTCACGCACCACCACGAGGTGGAGCCCAGACTGCTCCTCGTGCACTACCTGCGCGAGGTCCTCGGGCTCACCGGCACCCACATCGGGTGCGACACGACCAGCTGCGGCGCCTGCACGATCCTGTTCAACGGGCTGACCGCCAAATCGTGCAACCTGCTGGCCGTCCAGGCCAACGGGGCCACGATCCTCACCGTGGAAGGGCTGGCCCAGGACGGTCGGCTCCATCCCATCCAGGAGGCCTTCTGGGAGGAGCACGGGCTGCAGTGCGGGTTCTGCACGCCGGGGATGATGCTCTCCGCCCTGCAGATCCTGGCCCGGAACCCCGATCCCAGCGAGGCGGAGATCCGGCACGGCCTAGACGGGAACCTGTGCCGGTGCACCGGCTATCAGCACATCGTGAATTCTGTCCAGAACGCGGCGCGCCGCCTCAAGGCGGAGGCGGTTCCAGCGATCCCTGTGACCGCAACGGCGCAGTCTGCCGGTGGAAAGGGGGGTCGTTGAGATGGCCGTGACCAAGCTGTTCGGAGCCAAGGTCAAGCGGCGCGAAGATCCCCGCCTCATCACCGGCAAGGCCATCTACACCGACGATGTGAAGCTCCCCGGTCTCCTGCACGCGGCCATCGTGCGCAGCCCGCACGCCCACGCGCGCATCGTCGGCATCGACCTCTCCGGGGCCCGGCAGACGCCGGGGGTGGTGGCCGTGTTCACCGGGGCCGACCTCGCCGGCAAGGTGGGGCCGCTGCCCTGCGCCTGGCTGATCCCCAACGCCGACCTCAAGACGCCTCCGCACCCGGCCATCGCCACCGACCGCGTCCGCTACGTCGGCGACGCCGTAGCCGTCGTGGTGGCGGAAGACCGCTACAGCGCCCGGGACGGGGCGGATCGCGTCAAGGTGGACTACGCGCCGCTGCCGGTGGTCACCGCGGCCGAGCAGGCGGTGGCCGGCGGCGCTCCGCTCCTGCACGAGCAGGCGCCGCAGAACATCGCCTTCCGCTGGAAGGTGACCGGCGGAGACGCCGCCGCGGCCTTCGCTCAGGCCGACGCGGTCATCAGCCAGCGCTTCGTCAACCAGCGGCTTATCGCGAATGCCATGGAAACCCGCGGGGCGGTGGCCGACTATAATCCCAACACCGGCGACCTGACTCTGTGGGTTACTTCGCAGAACCCGCACATCCACCGCGTCATTCTCTCCGGCGTCCTGGGGATCCCGGAACACCGCCTGCGGGTCATCTCGCCGGAAGTCGGCGGCGGCTTCGGCAGCAAGATCTTCGTCTACCCCGATGAGGCTATTGTGGCTTTCTGCTCCCGCGAACTGGGCCGGCCGGTGAAGTGGGTGGAGGACCGCCGGGAGAACTACTTGGTCACGGCTCACGGGCGGGATCACGTCACCGACGTGGCACTGGCCGTCCGGCGGGACGGCACGCTATTGGGTCTGCGCGGCCGCACCTACGCCAACCTGGGCGCCTACCTCTCCACGGCAGCCCCAGGCGTGCCCACGATCCTCCACGGGCTGATGCTCTCCGGCGCCTACGTCCTCCCGGCCATCGACTACGAGGTCGTCGGCGTGTTCACCAACACCGCCCCGGTGGACGCCTACCGCGGCGCGGGCCGGCCGGAAGCGACGTATCTCGTCGAGCGCCTGATGGACCTGGCTGCCGGGGAGCTGGGTCTCGATCCTATCGAGATCCGCCGGCGGAACTTCATCCGCAAGGAGCAGTTCCCCTATACCGTCGTGACGGGGATCACTTACGACAGTGGGGACTACGAGCACGCCCTGGATACCGCGCTGCGGATGCTGGACTACCCGGCCTGGCGCGAGCGGCAGCGCCGCGGGCCGACCGACGGCAAGCTCATCGGCATTGGGGCCTGTACGTACGTCGAGATCTGCGGGCTCGGGCCGTCGCCGGTCGCCGGGGCGGTCGGCTTTCAGGGTGGGCTATGGGGCAGCGCCGTGATCCGCGTCCATCCCACGGGGAAAGTGAACGTCTTCATCGGCGAGAAGCCCCACGGCCAGGGCGAGGAGACCACCTTCGCCCAGGTCGTCTCCGATGAACTCGGCGTGCCCATTGACGACGTCCAGGTCATCTACGGCGACACCGCCGTCACGCCCATGGGGTGGGGCACCTACGGCAGCCGGACCACTCCCGTCGGCGCCGCCGCCTGCGCCGTGGCCGCTCGGAAGATCATTGAGAAGGGACGCAAGATCGCGGCCCACCTGCTCGAGGCTCCCGAGGCGGACGTCCGGTTCGAAGGCGGCCGGTACTTCGTCGAAGGGGCTCCCTCCCGGGCGAAGACGTTCCAGGAAGTGACGCTGCAGGCCTACCTGGCCTGGAACCTGCCGCCGGGACTGGAGCCCGGGATGGAGGCGTCCGCCTTCTACGATCCGCCCAACTTCACCTATCCCTTCGGGACGCACCTCTGCACGGTGGAGGTCGATCCCGAGACAGGGGGCGCTGCGATCACCAACTACATCGCGGTGGACGACTGCGGGCGGGCGATCAACCCGCTCATCGTGGACGGCCAGGTGCACGGCGGCATCACCCAGGGGATGGCGCAGGCGCTGTGGGAAGCGGCGGTCTACGACGACCGGGGGCAACTGCTCACCGGCACGATGATGGACTACGCGGTGCCCAAGGCCTCGCAAGTGCCGCTTTTTGTCACCGCGCGCACGGAGACGCCGTCTCCGCACCACCCGCTGGGGGTGAAGGGGGTCGGGGAGACCGGCACGATCGCCAGCCCCGCCGCCGTCGTCAACGCCGTGCTGGACGCCCTGCGGCCGCTGGGGATCCGGCACCTGGACATGCCGCTGACCGGCAACTGTATCTGGAACGCCATTCAGCAGGCCCGGATGAAGACGAAGGGGGTGAGCCCATGATCCCGGCGCAGTTCGAGTACCACGCCCCGTCGTCTGTGGAAGAGGCGCTGCAGCTGCTCCGCATGCTCCCGGACGCCAAGCTCCTGGCCGGCGGGCACAGCCTGCTGCCGCTGATGAAGCTCCGTCTCGTCACGCCAGCCCACCTGATCGACCTGGGCGGCATCGACGGCCTGCGCGGCGTCAGGGACCACGGTACGATGCTCACCATCGGCGCCCTCACCACCCACTGGACGATCGAGGCTTCCCCGGAGGTGCGGGCGAAGGCTCCCCTGCTGGCGGAGGCGGCGGGCTCGATCGGCGACGTGCAGGTGCGCAACTTCGGCACGATCGGCGGCAGCCTGGCCCACGGCGATCCGGCCGCGGACTATCCCGCTGCGGTGCTGGCCCTGGAGTGCGAGATCGTGGCCGAAGGCCCCGGGGGCCGCCGGACGATCCGCGCCGAGGAGTTCTTCACCGGCGTCTTCCAGACCGCGCTGCGGCCCGACGAGATCCTGGTCGAGGTCCGCGTCCCGGTGCCGCCGCCGCGCACGGGCGGCGCCTATCTCTCGTTGCCGCACCCGGCGTCGGGGTTCGCCGTCGTGGGGGTCGCCGCGCTGGTCACGCTCGACGAGCAGGGCGCCTGCCGGGCAGCCCGCGTCGGGGTCACCGGCGTGGGCCCCGCCCCTTACCGGGCCAGGGCGACCGAAGCGATGCTCGCGGGGAAGACGCTCACCGACGAGCTGATCGCCGCGGCGGCGGAGAAAGCCGCCGACGGGGTCGAGGTCAACGGCGACCTGTTCGCCTCCCGGGAGTACCGCGCGCACCTGGCCGGCCTCTACACGAAGCGCGCCCTGCGGGCCGCGCGGGGAGGAGTGCCCGACATTTCCGCGTGACGGGGATGTGTTATCATCGGCTAACGTTTCGGGCGGGCCGGGGCCTGGGGTGAGGAACCGCACGGCGTCCCTCGTCCACGACCCTCCGGATTAACGTCTCCTTCAGTCGGAGGCTTGATCGTGACGCGCAGGGAGGGCCCGTCCGGTCACGACCTCTTCGCGTTGCTGCGTCACCACCCTGTTCCCGTCTGGCTGTGCGATCCGGGCACCCTGGGGATCCTGGCGGCCAACGACGCCGCCGCGGCCGCCTCCGGCCACTCCGATGCGGAACTCCGCACGAGGACCCTGACCGACCTCTGCCCGGAGGACGAACGCGACGGCCTGAGGGCGCAGCTGCAACGCAGTCGCGCCACGCGCTCCGGTCCCTGGCATCTGCGGCGCCCAGAGGGCGGCACGGTGATCGTCGAACTCACCACGCATCCCGCCGTCGTCGACCGTCGCCGCCTGCTCCTGGTCATGGCCTGGGACGTGACCGCCGCCCGGCGCCTGGAGGAGGAGCTACACCGCCGCGAGGCCGAGCTGCGGGCCACGCTCTACAGCATCGGCGACGCGGTCATCTCGACCGACGCGCGCGGCACCGTGGCCGTGATGAACCCCGTGGCCGAGCGGCTGACCGGCTGGCCGGAAGGGGAGGCGCGGGGTCGGCCGCTGGATCAGGTGGTCCGCATCGTCAACGAGGAGTCCCGGCTGGCCGTCGAGGATCCGGTGGCCCGCATCCTGCGCGAGGGAGTGGTCATCGGCCTCGGCAATCACAGCCTGCTCCTCAGCCGCGATGGTCGTGAATACTCCATCGCCGACGCCGGGGCGCCGATCCGCGACCGTGAAGGCCGCTTGACCGGCGTCGTGCTGGTCTTTCGCGACCAGACGGAGGAGCGCCGCAACCGGCGCGCCGCCGAGGAAGCGCGGGCTCTCGCCGAGGGGATCGTCGCCACCGCCCGGGAGGCCCTGCTCGTCCTTGACGCCGCCCTGCGCGTGGTGGTCGCCAACCGTACCTTCTGCCGGTTGTTCCAGGTGAGCCTCGAGGAGACCGTGGGCTGGCTGGTGTACGAACTGGGCACCGGCCAGTGGGACATCCCGGCGCTGCGTCGCCTGCTGGAGGAGATCCTGCCGCTCAACACAGCCTTCGAGGATTTCGAGGTCGGGCACGACTTCCCGCAGATCGGACGGCGGACGATGCTGCTCAACGCCCGTCGGCTCTATCACGAGACCGCCGGCACCAGGCTGATCCTGCTGGCCATCGAGGATGTCACCGAGCGCCGCCGAGCCGAGGAGGAGCTGCGCCGGCGTCTGAGGGAACTGGAGGCGCTGCACCGCGTCTCCGCCGCCCTGCGCGCCGCCCAGACGGTCGAGGAGGCGCTGCCGGTCCTGCTGGACGAGACCCTCGCGGTCTTCGACACGGACAGCGGGTCGATCATGCTGTACCGTCCCGAGGATCAGCGTCTGCACGCGGTCGTCCTGCGTGGTTCCGCGCGCTCCATGACTCCTCGCTCGCCCCCGGCGAGGGCATCGCCGGAACCGTGTTCGCCACCGGCCGTCCATACCGCTCGGCCGACTTCGCCCGAGACCCCCTGCTGCCCGCGCAGGCGGCCGGCATTCCCCCGGGCTGGGGCGGCATCGCCGTCCCCATCCGGTCGGAGGCCGACACCGTCGGCGTCCTATTCGTCTCCGTGCCGGCGGCCAGGGAGACGGGCGCCGAAGATGTGGCCCTGGTGACCTCCCTGGCCGAGATGGCCGGAGCAACGCTGCACCGGTTGCGATTGCACGAGCAGACGCTGCGCCGGCTGAGTCACCTCCAGGCCCTGCGCACCGTCGACCGCGCGATCATCGGGAGCCTGGACCTGCGCGTCACGTTGGGGATTCTCCTCGAGCAGGTGATGACCCAGCTGGGGTTCGACGCGGCCGGGGTGCTGCTGATGGTGCCGCAGCTCGCCCTGCTGGAGCCGGCGGCCGGCAGGGGATTCCGCACCCGCGTGTATCAGGAGGGCCGCCTCCGCGTCGGAGAGGGGGTGGCCGGACGGACCGCGCTCGAGCGCCGCCCGGTGATCGTCGTCACCCCTGCGGAGGCTCCGACCTACACCCGCGCCGCCCTGCTGGAGGTCGAGGGGTTCCAGACCCACTTCGCCGTGCCGCTGGTTGCCAAGGCCCAGGTCAAGGGCGTGCTGGAGGGATTCCACCGCCGTCCGATCGCTCCCGACGAGGAGTGGCTGGACCTGCTGGACACGCTGGCCGGGCAGGGAGCACTGGCCATCGACAACGCGCAGCTGTTCGAGGCCGCCCACCGATCCAACCTGGAACTGACCCTCGCCTACGACGCCACGATCGAGGGGTGGGCCAGCGCGCTGGACCTGCGCGACCGCGAGACGCAGGACCACACCCGTCGCCCCTGGCGCGGATGCTCGGGATACCGGAGGAGGAGATGGTCCACATCCGCCGCGGTGCCCTGCTGCACGACATCGGAAAGATGGGGGTTCCCGACGCCATCCTCTTGAAAGCCGGCCCTCTCACGGAGGAGGAGTGGGCGGTGATGCGCCGGCACCCGCAACTGGCCTACGACCTGCTCTGGCCGATCCAGTTCCTGCGGCCGGCCCTGGACATCCCGTATTGCCACCTCGAACGGTGGGACGGCTCCGGTTACCCCCGCGGCCTGAAGGACGAAGCGATCCCCCTGGCCGCGCGGATTTTCGCCGTCGTCGACGTCTTCGACGCCCTGACCTCGCCGCGGCCCTACCGGCCGGCCTGGAGCAGGGAGCGGGCCCTGGCGTATCTTCGAGCGCAGGCCGGCAAGCAGTTCGACCCCCGTGCGGTCGAGGCGTTCCTGACCATGATCGCGCAGGCCGGGGAGGGGGACCTGCCGGGAAGGGCGCCGCGCGACCCGGGCTCACCTCAATAACAGCGCCGCCAGCGCCGAAAGACCCGCTCCGGCCAGAGTGGCGGCAAGATTTACCAGATTGTTGCCCGCGTCCGGCCGGCGGCCTTCGACCGTCGCCCCCAGCAGGCTGTCTACGACCATCGCGGCAATCCCCCCGAGCCAGACCGGCGCCCACGGCGCAAGGTGGAGAAAGGCGCCGAAGAAAGCGATGACGGCCGCTCCTCCCGCGCCGGCCAGGGTGCCCAGCACCGTGATCCCGCCCGACGTCCCGGGCGTCACGGGCTGCCAGGTGGTGATGAGTCGGGGCGGGCGGCGGCTGAGCAGCCCCACCTCGGTGGCCCAGGTGTCGGCGGTGGCGGCGGCGATCGCTCCGGCGATCGCCACGGCCAGCCCCGGCGACGGGGAGAGGGCATACCATGTCGACAGGACCGTCGCCACTCCCCCGTTGGCCAGGACCTGGGAGCCGCTCCGCCCCCGTCGATGTTCGGGGTGCGTCTTACGATCGGCGCGCCACCGGGTGAGCAGGCTGCTGGAGATGAAGAACGTGACCAGCAACGCCGCAGGAGCAAACCCTCCGAACCCGAACACCAGGGTGCCGACGGCCGCCGCGGCGATCAGGCCATCGCGCGTCAGCCATCCGGCCGCCCGGGCCGCGCCCGCCACCCCCAGGCTGAGCCCCATCCCCAGTGCGAGCGCCACACCTCTGAACAGAGACGCGTCATCCACGGGACACGTGACCAAATCTGCCCTCTCCGCGAGCTTCGACCGTGATCCCTCTTCGGGATTGACAGCCCCGCCCCTCGCTGGTATCGTCAGATGTGCGACCGGCGGGTTAGCACCCCGCTGCGAACCTTGAAAACTGCATAGTGGTAAGGGAGCCGTTTTGCACACCCACCTCTGACGATGTCTCCCCGGCGGATCGGAAGCGATCTGACGGGGTGTTGTTTCGTTAGAGGAGTGGTTCCTCGGAAACCTCCTTTGAGAGTTCCGACGGAGAGTTTGATCCTGGCTCAGGACGAACGCTGGCGGCGTGCCTCAAACATGCAAGTCGAGGGAGGGTTGGCTGTCCCGCAAGGGACGGTTTCAACTCTACCGGCGAACGGGTGAGTAACACGTGGGTAATCTGCCCTGAAGACGGGGATAACCTCGGGAAACCGGGGCTAATACCCGATACCCTCACCGGGTGGCATCGCCTGGTGCGGAAACCCCGCAAGGGGCTTCAGGATGAGCCCGCGGCGTATCAGCTAGTTGGTGGGGTAATGGCCCACCAAGGCGAAGACGCGTAGCTGGCCTGAGAGGGTGGTCAGCCACACTGGGACTGAGACACGGCCCAGACTCCTACGGGAGGCAGCAGTTGGGAATCTTGGGCAATGGGCGCAAGCCTGACCCAGCGACGCCGCGTGCGGGATGAAGGCCTTCGGGTCGTAAACCGCTGTCGGGGGGGACGAAGCCGCAAGGTGACGGTACCCCCGGAGGAAGCCCCGGCTAACTACGTGCCAGCAGCCGCGGTAAGACGTAGGGGGCGAGCGTTGTCCGGATTTACTGGGCGTAAAGCGCGTGTAGGCGGCCTGTTAAGTGGCGTGTGAAAGCCCACCGCTCAACGGTGGGAGGCCGCGCCAAACTGGCGGGCTTGAGGGTGGCAGAGGGTGATGGAATTCCCGGTGTAGCGGTGAAATGCGTAGATATCGGGAGGAACGCCAGTGGCGAAGGCGGTCACCTGGGCCATCCCTGACGCTGAGACGCGAAAGCTGGGGGAGCGAACGGGATTAGATACCCCGGTAGTCCCAGCCGTAAACGATGCTCACTAGGTGTTGGGGGGTTACTCCCTCAGTGCCGCAGCTAACGCATTAAGTGAGCCGCCTGGGGAGTACGGCCGCAAGGTTGAAACTCAAAGGAATTGACGGGGGCCCGCACAAGCGGTGGAGCATGTGGTTTAATTCGATGCTAAGCGAAGAACCTTACCAGGGTTTGACATGCAGGAAGTACCGAACCGAAAGGGGAGGGACCCGTAAAATCGGGAGCCTGCACAGGTGGTGCATGGCTGTCGTCAGCTCGTGCCGTGAGGTGTTGGGTTAAGTCCCGCAACGAGCGCAACCCCTGTCCTTAGTTGCCAGCGGGTCATGCCGGGCACTCTAAGGAGACTGCCGGCGACGAGCCGGAGGAAGGCGGGGATGACGTCAAGTCCTCATGCCCCTTATGCCCTGGGCCACACACATGCTACAATGGCCGGAACAACGGGTGGCCACCCCGCGAGGGGGAGCTAATCCCTGAAATCCGGTCCCAGTTCGGATCGCAGGCTGCAACTCGCCTGCGTGAAGCCGGAATCGCTAGTAACCGCCGGTCAGCCACACGGCGGTGAATACGTTCCCGGGCCTTGTACACACCGCCCGTCACACCATGGGAGCCGGTTCCACCCGAAGCCAGCGGCCCAACCCGCAAGGGAGGGAGCTGTCGAAGGTGGGGTCGGTGACTGGGGTGAAGTCGTAACAAGGTAGCCGTACGGGAACGTGCGGCTGGATCACCTCCTTTCTAAGGAGAACACGGTGCACCGGTCATCAGCGGTGGTGACCGGGTGTTCCACGGCCCCTTCCACTTGCAGTTTTCACAGAGGAGGGCCCTCGTGCGAGGGCCCTCCTCGCATTTCCCGGAAGCGGTCGCCCCATGGCGCCAGGAAAAAGGAAGCGGGGCCCGCTGCGCCAATCAAGGGCTTCGACGGAGGACGTACCTGCGCAGGGTCTCTCCGAGCCTGCAGGATCGCGGCGCCCTGCGCTGGGTCCCCCGGGGGTGGCCACCCGATGCGGCTTGAGGTTCGTCCGCTGACCGCCGATCGCTGGACCGACTTCGTCGAGCTGGCTCGCCGGCCTGGTGCGTCCATCCTCCGCTCCTGCTGGTGCACCTACTACCGGAAGACCGGCCGCGACTATTCACCCGAGGCGAACAGGAAACTGATGCGGGGCTGGGTGGCCTCGGGGGTCGTGCCGGGTCTGATCGCGTACCGGGACGGACGGCCCGTCGGATGGATCTCGGTCGGGCCGCGCGAGGAGTATCCTCGCCTGGCGAACTCCCCGATCATGAAACCGGTGGACGACCGGCCGGTCTGGTCGATCGTCTGCTTCTTTGTCGACGCCCGGGAACGCGGCAAGGGGATCTCGAAGGCGCTGCTGCGCGGCGCGATGGACTACGCGCGGTCCCGGGGAGCCAGGCTCCTGGAAGCCTATCCCGTGGACAAGCCCGGGCGAAGCCATCCGCTGTCGATGTGGTTCGGGGCAAAGTCCCTCTACGATCGGGCCGGGTTCAAGGAAGTGGTCCGCCGGAAGCCGACGAGACCGGTCGTGCGCCGGCGCCTGCGGCCTGCGCCCCGTCCCCGCGGGCAGCGGGGCGCCACGGGGAGATAGCCAGGCGCCGCATGGGCACGCCGTGACCGATCAGACACCGCTTCTGGCCGATGCGCTTCCGCCGCAGGAGATTGCGCGCCGGGTCGCCACCGTGGGGGTGGCGAAGGCGCGCGGCAATGCGCTGACCCTGGCCCTCCTGGCCGTGCTTGCCGGCGCCTTCATCGCCCTGGGAGCGCTGTTCTTTACCGTCGTCATCACGGGGCCCAGCCTCGGCTTCGGCATCACCCGGTTCTTCGGGGGTCTGAGTTTCTCCATGGGCCTCGTCCTCGTCGTCGTGGCGGGCGCCGAACTCTTCACGGGGAACAACCTGCTGGCCATGGCCTGGGCGAGCGGGCTGATCGGGATGCGCGAGGTCGCTCGCAACTGGGTGATCTCGTACGCCGGCAACGCGGTCGGCGCCCTGGGCACCGTGCTGCTGGTCGTGTGGGGAAACATCGGCGCCCTCGGCGGAGGGGCGGTGGGGGACACGGCGGTACAGATCGCGCGGACTAAGGTGGAGTTGACTCTGGCCGAGGCCTTCGCCCGCGGCATTCTCTGCAACGCGCTCGTCTGCCTGGCGGTGTGGTTGACCCTGGGCGGCCGCAGTGTCACGGACAAGGTGCTGGGCATCGTCTTTCCCATTGCGGCCTTCGTGACCGTCGGCTTCGAGCACTCGATCGCCAACTGGTTCTTCCTCCCCTTTGGGCTGGCCCAGGACACGTCGGGCGCCGTCTCGCTGATCGGCGCGGCGCGCAACCTCATCGCGGTCACGGCCGGCAACATCGTCGGCGGAACCGTGCTCGTGGCCGGGGTCTACTGGCTGGCCTACCTCCGCGGCGATCGGCCTGAGGGAACGCGGCGGTAGTCCCGGAATGATGCCATCGTCGGCCCTCCTCGCCGCGCGCGTCCGGCCGCGATGAGACGCCGTGCGGGGCGGAGGCTGGCGGCGCTGGCCTGGCGGCTCCACCGCTGGATCTACCGCACCAGCGGCGGCCGGCTGGGCGGGTGCATCGCCGGGATGCCGGTGCTGCTGCTTGCCACGATGGATCGGCACACGGGTCGCCGTCGGGAAACCGTGCTGACGTTCCTGCGCGACGGGGACGATCTTGTGGTCATTGCTTCCAACGGCGGCGCCCCGCGCCATCCCCGGTGGCTGCTGAACCTGCGCGCCCATCCCGCAGCGGAGGTGCGCCTCGGCGGGCGCCGGATCCCCGTGCGGACCCGCGAAGCGACGGGCCCGGAGCGCGAACGGCTCTGGGCCCGGGCGGTGCAGACGTATCGGGGGTATGCGGTCTATCAGGCCCGGACGTCCCGCCGCATCCCCGTCGTGCTCCTCAGCCCTGGGGCACCGTCGCCAAAACGGGTTTACCCGTGACGCTGCGGAGGGGGCATCGACGGAGTGAATCACCATCCGCCAGGCCCGAAGACGGGAGGGGAGACTCCTCCCGGCCCCCCGAAGCGGTGCCGCGGGCGCAGGCTGATCTCCTCGGCCAGGATCCGCCGGTCCCAGCGATCACCCAGCAGGCGCCCCTCGACTTCGACGAAGTCGCCCTCGCGGAAGATGTGGAAGATGCCCGGTCGATCCCGGACCTCGACTTCTCGGCCGCCCGGCAGTTCGACGCGGGTCCGGGCGGTCAGCCGGACGGTCCAGATCGCGGGCCGGCGGCCGAAGGCTCGGGTCTGGACCTCCAGGACGCCCCGCCCGCGGCGGTCCACATCCACGATCACACCTGCAATCTCGATCCGCCGACCGACACGGTCCCCATCCCACCGGTCCTCTTCATCGCCGCCGATGCGGATCGTCCGGGCCACGATCCGGCCTCCGTCGAGCCACCCGTGGACGACGACGACGATGCCGACCCGCAGCCTGGCACGGACGTGGTCGTCGCGCCAGCCCTCTGTGTGCCTGTTCATGCGGACGATCCAGATCCGTTCCGAAGTCCTTCCCAGACCGGCGCGCTCACGCAGGACGAACGTGTCCTCGTCCTGGACCTTCACCACAACGCCAACGATGCTGATCGTGTCCTGCGCCGCCGCCGGAGAAGGGGCGGCGACCAGCAGGAGCAGGAGGGCCGTGAGGACAAACGTACCGGCACGCATGATGATCGCCTCCGCCTGATCTGTCGGTGCTTCCCCTGCCTATACGCAGCGGGCGGAGCAGAGGTTCGATGATCGGGAGGTCGGGCCGGCAAAGACGGGCGAAGGCGCGGACCTGGGCGCGATGAGGCGCGTCCTGGCAGGAGATCGCCTAGGGATCGAACGACGGAGGGGATCATGCGCAGGGAAGTGGCGACGCTGGCCGGCGGGTGCTTCTGGTGCCTGGAGGCGGTCTTCGACCAGCTGGAAGGCGTCCTGGACGTCGTCTCGGGCTATTCCGGGGGCCACGTGCCCAACCCGAGCTACAAGCAGGTCTGCACCGGAGAGACCGGCCACGCCGAAGTGGTGCAGGTCACCTTCGATCCCGACGTCCTCTCCTACCGGGATCTGCTCAAGGTCTTCTTCACGATCCACGACCCGACGACCGTGAACCGCCAGGGCGGGGATATCGGCACACAGTACCGGTCCGCGATCTTCACCCACAGTGCGGAACAGGAACGCATTGCCCGGGAAGTGATCGCCGAGCTCAACGAGGAGAGGATCTGGGAGGATCCTATCGTCACCGAGGTGGTGCCCTTCCAGGTCTTCTATCCGGCGGAGGACTACCACCAGGAGTACTTCGCCCGTAACCCGGACCAGCCCTATTGTCGGATGGTGATCGCGCCCAAGGTGGCGAAGTTCCGCGGGCAGTACCTGAACCGGCTGAAGCCGGTCGGCTGACGCTGGTCCGGGCGATGAGGCGGGCGAAGGGCTACCGGCGTTTTGTGGCGCCGCGCAGTCGGCCCAGCAGCCCCGAGAAGGCCAGCAGGCCCCCGAGGACCATCAGCGCCACGGACCCCGCGTAGAGGGTGAAGAGGGTCTGCACCTGCTGCGCGGCCAGCAGGGGGGACTCTGCGGACAGCGGGCCGAGGTTCGCCTGCAGGCGTTCCCACTGGGGGTAGGTGTGGGTGTAGAGGAGCACGCCCAGGACCAGCACGAGGAGCCCGACCCCCTCGGCGACGACGTCGATCGCCCGGGTCAGTTCCACCCGAAACTTGAGCACGGCGGGGATGACGGCTACGGCTATGGAGATGAGCGTCTTCCACTCATCCCAGGTGAGATCGGGCATGAGCCCCACCACCCTCGCCTTCAGGCACAGGGATCGTCTTTTGGTTCCTTCCCGAAATCGGTCCCGGCAAGGCCCCGCCGGCGGGCGTCGCTCCAGGATCTTGTCTGCTCCGGCAGGGCCGGCCTCCACGATGGCTAAGGGAGAGAAGAAACAGCCTGGAGAGGACCTCATGGCGGGGGCGGGCATGCCCGAGCGGGCGGTGCAGGACTTCTATCCCGATGATCTGGCCTGGTGCTACGGCTGCGGCCGGCTGAATCAGGACGGGTATCAGTTGAAGACCTACATGGAGGGGGAGGAGACGGTCACCCGGTTCATCCCGCGGCCCTACCACATCGCCGTCCCCGGCTATGTGAACGGCGGCGTCCTGGCCTCGTTGATCGACTGCCACGGGACGGGGTCGGCGGCGATCGCGGCCTATCGGGCGGCAGGACGCGCTGTGGGCGACGGCCCCGCGCCCCGATACGTCACGGCCTCGCTCCACGTCGATTACCTGAAGCCCACCCCGCTGGGGGTCCCGCTGGAGGTGCGGGGGCGTATCAAGGAGATGAAGGGCCGCAGGGTCGTCGTGGAAGCCGTGCTGATCGCCGCCGGCGCGGTGACCGTGCGGGGCGAGGTCGTCGCCGTGCAGCTGCCCGAGCATCTCATGGCCCACCGGACACCTCCGCCCTGAGGCCTCACCGTCGGCAGGGCTTCCGGGCCGGACGGCCAACCAGATTCGGGATCGAAGATGGCCATGAGCGGAAGGCGACCGCTGACCGTCGGCATGCTGGGACTGGGGATCGTGGGGCGCGAGGTGTTCCGGTTACTTCGCGATCGCCCGACCATGGAGCGGCTTGCCGGCGTGCCGGTCACCCTGGCCCGTGTCGCCGTGGCCGACCCGGCCAAACCCCGGGACGTGGCCGTCCCGCGGGGGATGCTGGCCGCCCAGGCCCGGGACGTGATCGAGGCCGCCGATATCGACGTCGTCGTGGAGGTGATGGGCGGGGTCTCGCCGGCCCGCCAGTACGTCCTCGCCGCCCTGCGCGCCGGCAAATCGGTGGTCACCGCCAACAAGAAGCTCCTGGCTCTGCACGGCCATGAACTGCTGGCCGCCGCGGAGGCGGCGGGCGTCGAGCTCCGTTTCGAGGGCAGCGTGGGTGCGGGCATCCCCCTCATCAAGCCCCTGCGCGAGTCCCTGGCCGCGGCCCGGATCCACAGCATCACCGGGATCCTCAACGGGACGACCAACTTCATCCTCACCCGGATGGCGGACGGAGGGGTGACCTTCGCCGAAGCCCTGGCGGAAGCGCGGCGGCGGGGGTTCGCCGAGGCCGATCCGCGGGAGGACACCGAAGGTCACGATCCCGCCGCCAAACTCGCCATCCTGGCCTCGGTCGCCTTCGACGCCCGGATCACCCTGAGCGACGTGTATCGCGAGGGGATCACGCGCATCACCCCCCGGGATTTCGCCTACGCCCGGGAGCTGGGGTATACCATCAAGCTCCTGGCCGTCGGTCGGGACCGCGGCGGGGCGGTCGAGGCCCGGGTGCACCCGGCGTTGATCCCGCTCGACCACCCCCTGGCCCGGATCGCCGACGAATTCAACGCGGTCATGGTGGAAGGGCCGCGGCTCGGACAGGTCGTCTTCAGCGGCCGCGGGGCGGGGGGAGGCCCCACCGCCGTGGCCGTCGTCGGCGATGTCATCGACATCGCGCGTCGGCACCGGGCCGCCACAGGCCGCGCGGGCTCGCGATTCGGGGGGGCCGCCCGGCCGGTGCGTTCCATCGAGGAGGTCGTCCTCCCGTACTACCTGAGCCTCCAGGTGACCGACCGCCCGGGGGTCTTCGCCCGGGTCGCCCGGGTCTTCGGAGAGGAGGAGGTCAGCATCGCCTCGATCGTCCAGAAGAGCCGCGGCGCGGTTGCCGACGTGGTCCTGGTCACCCACGAGGCCTCGGAGCGTTCCGTCCGGAGGGTCCTGGCCCGGCTGCGGCGCATGGACGTCGTCAAGGCCATCCTCAACGTCATCCGGGTCGAGGCTGCTCCCGGGGGATCGTGACGGCCATCGCGACCGGTCCGGGCCGCGGGGGACGCCAAGGCTGCCGCCCGAGTCCCCATGGCGGTGCTTGACAGCGCCCTCCTCCGTGCGATAATAGGGGTTGGCCTGAAAGACACGGGAGGGACTGCGGATCGTTAGCCCGAGCGGCTAATCGAATACGCCGAATGTGATGGGTGACCCGAAGGGGATGGGAGCCCATCCCCTCTTTTTGTGTCCGCCCGGCCCAGGACCTTGACAATTGCAGAGCGCGAGGATCCCGGAGTTCCGCCGAGTGGGCGTCGTCCGGGATCGTGCCCGCAACTCCATGCGGGGCCATCGCATCTGGGTGTGCAGGTGTGATGAGGAGGAGCAGGCTCTAGACAGCTACTCCTAAGGCGGGTAACTCAAGCTACACAGGGCGCACGGTGGATGCCCTGGCGCCAAGGACCGATGAAGGACGCTGTCGGCGGCGAAAGGGCCGGGGAGGTGCCTAGCAACCTTCGATCCGGCCGTCTCCGAATGGGGTAACCCCCCGCGGGTCATGCCGCGGGACCCACCGCTGAATCCATAGGCGGTGCGGAGGCCAGCCTGGGAACTGAAACATCTCAGTACCAGGAGGAAGAGAAATCAACCGAGATTCCCCCAGTAGTGGCGAGCGAACGGGGAAGAGCCCAAACTGTGCCGGCGTGATAGCTCGCAGGCGTTGCCGGTGCAGGGTTGCAGGGCGTGGTCGGGCCGGGCTGCGACCCGGCCGGGAAGTGAGCAATCCGCGCGTTAGCCGAACTGTCCTGGAACGGCAGGCGAGACAGGGTGAAAGCCCCGTAGGCGAAAACGGGCGGACTTCCTCGACCGCGTTCCTCAGTACCACGGGACACTGGGAATCCCGTGGGAAGCCGGGAGGACCACCTTCCAAGGCTAAACATCCTTGGCGACCGATAGCGCACGAGTACCGTGAGGGAAAGGTGAAAAGAACCCCGGAAGGGGAGTGAAATAGAACCTGAAACCGTGCGTCCACAATCAGTCGGAGGGCTATGCACATCCCGCAAGGGATGGGAATGCCCGACGGCGTGCCTATTGAAGAATGAGCCGGTGAGTTGTCGCGTGTGGCGAGCTTAAGGCCGCGAAGGCCGGAGGCGTAGGGAAACCGAGTCCGAACAGGGCGACCAGTCGCACGCGGCAGACCCGAAACCGGGTGAGCTACCCATGGCCAGGGTGAAGCGGAGTTAATCCTCCGTGGAGGCCCGAACCCGTTGGTGTTGAAAAACCATGGGATGAGCTGTGGGTAGGGGTGAAATGCCAATCGAACCCGGAGATCGCTGGTTCTCCCCGAAAGGCATTTAGGTGCCGCCTCGATGCTGAGCGGCGCGGTGGTAGAGCACTGGATGGGCTAGGGCGGGAGGACCCGTACCGAACCCAACCAAACTCCGAATGCCGTGTCGTGCTCGTCGGGAGTGAGACTGTGGGGGATAAGCCTCATAGTCGAGAGGGAAACAACCCTGACCGCCAGCTAAGGTCCCGAATTGATGGCTAAGTGGGAAAGGAAGTGGTATCGCTCAGACAGCCAGGAGGTTGGCTTAGAAGCAGCCATCCTTGAAAGAGTGCGTAACAGCTCACTGGTCGAGTGGTACTGCGCCGAAAATCCAACGGGGCTCAAGCCATCAACCGAAGCTGCGGATCGTTCGCGGGTGCCGTCCCGCGGGCGGTGGTAGGGGAGCGTTCCGCTGTAGGTGAAGGCAGACCGCAAGGACTGCTGGACGACGCGGAAGTGCGAATGCCGGCATGAGTAGCGAAAAGATGGGTGAGAATCCCATCCGCCGTAAGGCCAAGGATTCTTACGGAAGGTTCGTCCGCGTAAGGTTAGGCGGGACCTAAGGCGAGGCCGACAGGCGTAGCCGATGGACAGCCGGTCGACATTCCGGCCCCGCTGCCCATCCGTCACGAGCCAAGGGGGGACGCAGAAGGGTAGGCCTACCGGGGACTGGTTGTCCCGGGTTAAGCGGGTAGGCGGGGGGTCCTGGCAAATCCGGATCCCCATCCAACGCCGAGACGCGAACACGAGCCCGAGCGCAAGCGACGGCGAAGTGGCCCAGCCCACGCTGACAAGAAAAGCCCCGTGGCCAGGATGGACGGCGCCCGTACCGGAAACCGACACAGGTGGCCGGGCACGAAACGTGCTCAGGCGCGCGAGAGAACTCTCCTCAAGGAACTCGGCAAAATCACCCCGTACGTTCGCAAGAAGGGGTGCCTCGGTAGGGTGACCGCGCACAGCGGAAGCCCGAGGAGGTCGCAGTAAATAGGCTCAGCCGACTGTTTAACAAAAACACAGGTCTCTGCGAAGCCGCAAGGCGATGTATAGGGGCTGACGCCTGCCCAGTGCCGGAAGGTTAAAGGGAGGGGTTAGCCCGGGGCGACCCGGGCGACGCCTCGAACTGAAGCCCCGGTGAACGGCGGCTGTAACTATAACAGTCCTAAGGTAGCGAAGTTCCTTGTCGGGTAAGTTGATCAACTTGCCCTTCACGGGAGCGATTCCGTGAAAAGAATCCGGCTCATATCGGTGAAGCCCCGACCTGAACGGGTCAGGGTAATACCGAGGGAAGCTGCGGTAGACTGTGTACCGTTAGCCCCGTAACGACTTCGGGAGCAATCCCGGGGTGGCGTCTCCTGGTGGGTGACCACCAAATTCATAGGCGCCACAAGACGCCGGTATCTCGCCTGGGGGGAGCCGACGATGGATCTCGGAGCCTACCTCTCCGGATACGCTGACGGTGAAGGATGTTTCTGCGTGACGTTCAACCGCAGCAGGCGGCACGCGCTGGGGTGGGACATCCGCCCAAGCTTCTCCGTCAGCCAGAATCGCGAGCGTGCGCAGATCCTTGAGCTGTTCCGGCAGTCGTTCGGGTGCGGAACCGTCAGGCCCGATCGGTCAGACAGAACACTCAAGTTCGAGGTGCGCAGCGTTCCGGAGTTGGTGAGATCGGTCATTCCGCACTTCAGACAACACCCAATGTTGTCTGCCAAGCAGCGCGACTTTGAAATCTTCGCTGAAATCTGCGAGATGATGAGTCGCGGGAAGCACCTGACGGCAGCGGGATTGAAGAAGTTTGCGGGACTGGCCGACGAGATCAATCGAAACGGCAAGAAGAAGTACCCCAGGCTGGAGATAAAGGTATAGTCTACGCCCTCTGGTAACAGGGGACGCGTGAAGTTCCGACCTGCACGAAAGGCGTAACGAGCTGAGCGCTGTCTCGAGGAGAGACTCGGCGAAGTTGTGCGACCCGTGAAGACACGGGTTACCCGCAGCTGGACGGAAAGACCCCGTGAAGCTTTACTGTAGCCTGTCATTGAACTTGGTCTTACCTTGCAGAGGATAGGTGGGAGGCTGCGAAGCCGGGGCTCCGGTCCCGGTGGAGCCGACCTTGGAATACCACCCTTGGCAAGATTAAGTCCTAACCGCCGACCTCACCGGTTGGCGAGACAGTGGCAGGTGGGCAGTTTGACTGGGGCGGTCGCCTCCTAAAAGGTAACGGAGGCGCCCAAAGGTTCCCTCAGCACGGTTGGAAACCGTGCGGCGAGTGTAAGGGCATAAGGGAGCTTGACTGCGAGGCTGACAAGCCAAGCAGGGCGGAAACGCGGGCCTAGTGATCCTACGGCGGCAAGTGGAAGCGCCGTGGCTTAACGGATAAAAGCTACTCCGGGGATAACAGGCTGATCTCCCCCAATAGTCCACATAGACGGGGAGGTTTGGCACCTCGATGTCGGCTCATCGCATCCTGGGGCTGCAGTAGGTCCCAAGGGTTGGGCTGTTCGCCCATTAAAGCGGTACGTGAGCTGGGTTCAGAACGTCGTGAGACAGTTCGGACAAAGAGCTGTCGGAAAATCCGGCTATATGCTGGGAAGCCTGGTGGATCCCACGCTACCCATTGGAGGGCCATATGGCCAGAGTGGGTGACAACGCGATGGGTGCAGGCAATCAGCAGGGAAGGCCAGATCACCTCTGCCACTATGTGGCGGGGTTCGTCGACGGAGAAGGAAGCTTCCACGTGGCGGTGCAGAGAAGTCCGAGCAGCCGCTGGAAGTGGCAGGTGATTCCGGAGTTCCACGTGTCCCAGAACGACGGCAATCAGCATGTGCTGGAGCTGGTGCGAAGCGTTCTGGGTTGTGGATACATCAAGCCGAATCACCGAGGCTCCCGAGATCGGACCTTCGTGCTAGTGGTAAGAGATCGCACCGATCTCGCGATGAAGGTTGTACCGTTCTTTCGCGAGTTTCAGTTACGCACAACGAAGCGCGCGGAGTTCGAGCGGTTCGCCCACGTCGTCGAGATGATGATGGGAGGTCACCACCTCAGCCCCAAGGGGTTGAGGGAGATCTTGAAAGTGGCCTTTCAGATGAATCAAGCAGGTGCGCGGCGCAGAATGTCGTTGGACGATATCCTCGCCGATCTGGAACCCTCAGAGACTGTACGCCGGACCCCCACGACCGTGGGGTGAAGATACAGTCCGAGCTCCCAGGCGACTGGGAGAGGCAGGCAGAAATGACCTGCCCCCTTCCTTGGTCGGAAGGAGTAACAAGACTGTCGGTCCCTATCCGCTGCGGGCGCAGGTGGTTTGAGGGGATTTGCTCCTAGTACGAGAGGACCGGAGTGAACGGACCGCTGGCGTACCGGTTGTCCTGCCAAGGGCACGCGCCGGGTACCTATGTCCGGACGGGATAAGCGCTGAAAGCATCTAAGCGCGAAGCCCACCCCAAGATGAGACCACCCACCGGGTAACCGGGTAAGCCCCCAGGTTGACGACCTGGTCAATAGGCCGGAGGTGTAAGCGCCGCAAGGCGTTGAGCTGACCGGTACTAATCGGGCGAGGGCTTGATGCCCCCTTAGGGGTAGCTGTGTGGAGCCTGCTTATGTGCAGATGGAGATGTCGAAGGACCAAGGGTCAAGGTCGACGGGCAACGCCCTCGGGGCTCATGCCCAGCCTCCTTGACCTTCGACATCCAGTTCGGCCGTCCGTCATCGGCGGCGGCCTCGAGGTTCCCGGTGCCTATGCCGGAGGGGCCACACCCGTTCCCATTCCGAACACGGCAGTTAAGCCCTCCAGGGCCAATGGTACTGTGCTGGTAACGGCACGGGAGAGTAGGTCGGTGCCGGGAGTAACGTCAGCGGCGGAAGAGGTTTTCCTCTTCCGCCGCTGATCATTTTCTCGGAGAAAGGTCGATCCCTGGGGCTCGGTGGTCATTGGACCGCAGGGGGTGATCGATCGTGCGGATGGCGCGCCAGCTCATACGCAGGACCTGAGCCCGATCCGGATGCTCCTCCCCCGCCGCCCCGACCGACGCGCGCGGTTAGCCCGTCTGCGGCATTGTTCCACCGCGCGGTCTGCCCTAGCGTGGGCTGGCGAGGGGGGAGGAGGTCGTACGATGCCGCGACAGGCGCGAACGGAAGTACCGGAAGAAGAGGCGAGGCAGCCGCTGGAGCCGGAGGCCTCCGCGGTGGAAAGCCCGCGCGAGGACGCACCGCGGGGTGGAGGGGGACGAGGGATCAATCAGGTCACGCTCGTGGGAAGGCTTGCGCGCGATCCCGAAGTGCGCATGACGGCCGAGGGCGTGGCCCGGGCCTGGTTTGTCCTGGCCGTGCCACGCGCATTCGCCGGAAGGGACGGCGAGCGGGACGCCGACTTCATCAGTATCGTAGCCTGGCGCCAGCTGGCCACCGTGGTCGGCGAGCACCTGACGAAAGGCCGCCTGGTGGGGATCACCGGCCGGCTCCAGGTCCGTCAGTTCGAGGACGGCGCCGCCGGATGGAAGACCTCCGCGGAGGTGGTCGCCGACCAGGTGGTGTTCCTGGACGCGCCGCGCCGGGGGGCGGCCGAGGAGTAGGCATCTCCCCGGCCGCCCCCGCCGGAGTGCTGGGTCAACGGCAGACGACCCCGGCCGCCGCCGCGTCGATCACGCGGAGGCCGAAGACCTGGCGCGGGGAGCCCTTGAGGAAGACGAACAGGCCGCTGTAGTACCAGCCCAGGTAGGCCTGGCCCCGATAGTCCCGGACGGACGAGCAGGCGGGCGTGCCGTAGGCCCGGATCAGGTCGGCGTCCGTGGAGCCCACGCGGATGCCTTCGGGCGTGGCGGCAGCGCGGTCCTCAGTGTCGATCATGGCTGCCCGACCGGCGGCGAAGTAGATCCACAGCGAGCGTCCCTGCCACTCCGCCCAGCCGCTCTCCAGCCGCCGGGAGGGCGGGACGCCGAGTGCCGCCTCCACCTGTGCCGGCGTCATGCCCAGCCGGACCGACCCGATGCCCCTGCCGGGGAGGATGGCTGTCTGCTCGGCCGTCACCACAGAGGCGCCGTCGGCAGACGGCGCCGCGGAGGCCACGCCGGCGAGCAGCGGAGTCACGGCGGGGGAGGCCACCGCGTGCTTGAACCCGGTGGACCCCTGGCGCCCGTCGGTCCAGGCGCCCAGGAGGATGCCGACCACCTTGCCGTCCTCATCGAGGACCGGGCCGCCGCTGCTGCCCGGTCCGCCGCTCACATCGACGACGAACGTTCCTTCCGCCGTGCCGGAAGCGCTGATGATGCCGGCGGCGAGGGTGGGCTCGGCGGCGATGCGGGTGCCGAGCGGATAGCCCCAGACCCAGACGCGGTCGCCCTGCGCCGGGGTGCGCTCCGCAAACTGCAGGGTCCGGACGCCGTCCGGGACGGCGGCGGCGATCACGCCGACGTCGTGGCGCTCGTGGCACAGCACCAGACGTCCGCTCGCCTGCCGGCCGGAGGACCAGAACCGGATCTGGATGGCCGCGGCGCCGCGCACCACGTGACAGGCCGTGACGACCAGCGACGGCGAGACGACAAAGCCCGTGCCCGTCGCGCCGCCGGTGTCGATCAGGACCACGCCGCGCTTGGCCTCGAGGTACGGCGGCGCCGGGTCCTGCGCGTACAGCGGGACGGGGGATGCGAGCAGGCCGACGATCAGGATCAGGGTCAGCGTCCTCATCACAATCCCTCCCTGGGATGACACCTCTGTCGCACTCAGCGTACCGGCGGGCCACCCAGAGGCCATCGGGCGGTCGTCCCGGATACCGGCAAGAAGTGTCCCGACTTGGGGGGACAGGCTGGGAGAAGGTCGTAGTGATCAGTGATGCCGCACGGCGCGATCTGGCAGTGGAGCGAGGGAGGGCCGGCCGGGTGTCTCCTCCTGCACGGCTTCTCCGGCTCGCCGCTCGAAATGGTGCCGCTGGCCGAGACCCTGGCGGAAGCGGGCTGGACGGTGGCCGTGGCCCGGCTGGCCGGTCACACCTCGCCAACCGATCTGGCCCGCGCGACGGCGGAGGATTGGCTGGCGTCGGGGAAGGCGGCCTACGAGGAGGTCGCGGACCGCTGCAATCGCGTCGCGGTGCTCGGGCTGTCCATGGGCGGCGCGGTTGGCCTCGTGCTCGGCGCCACCGTACGGCCCGCCGCGGTGGTGGCCATCTCCACCCCCCTACGGATGAAGCGCCTGATCGCCCGGGCCACCCGTATGGCGGCGCGGGTGGTGCCCTACGTGCCGGTGCTCATGAGGCTGGGACCGCGCGAGCAGGCGATGCGGCGGTTCCGATCGCCGGCGCAGCGCATCCCCCTCCGCGCCGCGGTGGAGGTGGACCGGCTTCTCGAGGTGATGCGCCGTGCGCTGCCGCGCGTCCGTGCGCCGGTGCTGGTGGCGCAGGGACGCCGCGACTGGATCATCCCGCGGGAGAGCGCAGGGGAGATCGCCGCAGCCACGGGGGGGCAGGTGCTGTGGCTGCCGCGCTCAGGCCATGTCGCCACGCTGGATCGCGATCGCGAGATGCTCTTCCGCGAGGTCGGGGCATTCCTGCGCGTCCATCTCGACCGCTAGGGGGGAGGAGGGTGGAGCAACAGATCGAGCGCAGCAAGGTGGTGGTGCGGTGGATCGTGGCCGCTGTGCTGTTTGCCGCAGTGGCCTATTTGAAGGCGCGGGGCCAGGTGGAGGTGACCTGGGCCACCGTGCTGCTCCTGACCGCTGCGGTCGCCGTGCTCAACCTGGGCTATACGGCCGTCCTGCGCCGGGGCGCGCCGGGCTGGTTGAAATACCTGACGACCGGGACCGATCTGGCCCTGATCTCGGTGCTGGTGGCGCTGACCGGGAGCAGCGGCAGCGTCTTCTACGTCGCCTACTTCATCGTGCTGGTCAGCAACAGCATCCGCTACGGGATGGGGATGGCGCTGTATGTAGCCGTCCTCTACAACGTGGCCTACGCCATCATCCTGCGGATCCACCCGCCGGCCGGCGACCTCACGGTGGAGGCGGTGAAGATCTTCGCCTTCTGGGGCATCGCCCTGTACGCCGGCTACTTGGCCATGCGCTTTCAGCGGCAGGCCCGCATCCTCCAGTCCTACGAGGAGACGATCGCCCGCCTGCGCCAGGAGCTCGAGGCGTTGAAGGCGCCCCGGTGAGGAGCCGTCGGACGCCGGTTCTGACCGCCCGGACGTCGGGCCTCCTGGCCCTGACGGGCGTCGTGTTGCTGGCGGTGCTCGTGGGCGTCGCCTGGCGGGCCACCTCCGCGGCGTGGTTCCTGGTCTTTCCGTTGCTGCTTTTGGGCCTGCTCGTCGCGGCTGCGGCGGCCGCGCTGTGGATCCTGCGCCACTTCTAGGGGGACCCGCTCACCGCGATCCGGCCGGGGCCGCGGCCGGGGCCGGGCGGGCGTAGGCTTCGACCTCAGCCTGCGTGGTCAGATCGTTGAGGACGTCCTCCAGCCGTCGCGAGAAGCCCTCCAGCTCCGCCTCGTCCGCATCCTCCGGAACCTCCAGCGGTTCGCCGATCGTGATCACGGCCTTCGTGAAGGCCCGGGGAATCTCGAACCGGTCCCAGGAGTCCAGCGCAACGGGGTCCCGGATCGCCGCGCCGACCGGGACGAGGGCCACGCCGGTCTTCTTGGCCACATACGCGGCGCCCGGCTTGGCCCGGAACACCGGACCTCCGGGGCCGTCGGCCGCGATCATCCCCCCGCGGCCGCGCTCCAGGTACTGCAGGAGGCGGATCACGCCGCGCGACTCGCTGCCGAATTTCGCGGCGTCCAGTACCTGGTAGCCCAGGTGCTGGAGCGAGGCCAGCGTGAGCTGCCGGACGTACCGGGAGAGGGCCGGGATCCGACCCTGGCGCGTCTGGCTGGAGTAGATCACCAGGGGCAGGCCCTGCAGGAAGAAGACCGGCAGCAGCCCCTTGCCGTGCCAGACCACGATAAGCACCGGCCGGCCGGTGCGCACCAGGACCCCGAGGTGGTCGTAGCCGAAGACGCGGAGGTCGAGGGTGGCGTCGACCAGGCGGAACAGCGCGACCGCGATCAGGGCGAACACCCAGATCGCGCCGGCTGTGAGGCGGTCGCGGACGTCGATCAGCGGACTGCTCGTCGCGTTCTGCGGCCCGGTCACGGCCCCGGCCACGCCCCCGCCGGCGGCTCACTCGTCAAGGCCATAGCCCGCAGTGCGGTGCGTCTTCAGGTACATCTCCTCAATCTGCTGGCGGTATCGCTCCGTGACGATCTTGCGCCGCACCTTGAGGGAAGGGGTCAGCTCGCCGCGCTCCAGCGTGAACTCCTGGGGCAGCACGGTGAACCGGCGGATCCGCTCGTAGGGGGCCAGCTCGGCGTTGACCTCCTTGATCGCCGCGGCGATGAGCGATTCGGTGACGGGATGGCTGGCGATCTCTTCACGGCTCTTGCCGTTGATCCCGTGTGCCGTGAAGTACGCCGCGAGCACCTCGAAGTTCGGGGTGAGCAATGCCGTGATGTAGGGGTAGTTGTCGCCGATGACCAGGGCCTGGGCGATGTAGGCGCTGGCCGCCAGACGGGCCTCGATGGGCTGCGGAGCGACGTTCTTGCCGCCGGAGGTGACGATGATGTCCTTCTTGCGGTCGGTGATATAGAGGAAGCCGTCGCGGTCCAGATATCCGATGTCCCCGGTGTGCAGCCAGCCCTGGGCGTCCACGGCCTGGGCCGTGGCCTCGGGTTTGTTCCAGTACCCCAGCATGATGTTCGGGCCGCGGGCCAGGATCTCGCCGTCGTCGGCGATGCGGATCTCCACACCCGGCGCGGCGGGCCCGACGGATCCGATCCGGTTGGACTCCAGGCGGTTGACGGCGATCACCGGCGCGCTCTCCGTCAGCCCGTAGCCGTTCAGCAGCGGCAGGCCGACGATGTCGAAGAACTCCCCGATCTCCTTGGCCAGCGGTGCCCCGCCGGAGATCGTGAACCGCAGGCGTCCGCCGAAACGCTCCAGGATCTTCCGGAAGACCAGCCGCTTGGCCAGGGCGTACTGCAGCGCGGCGCCGATGGGCGGGTGGCGGCCCTCCCGCTGCGCCGACCGGACGATCTGCCCGATCCGCATCGCCCAGGTGAACAACCGCCGCAGGCGATCCTCCTTCTGCACCCGGCTCATGATCTGGACGTAGGCGCGCTCGTAGACCCGTGGGACCGAGCCCATGATCGTCGGCCGCACCAGCGGCAGCATGGGCACGACCTTCTCCACGGCCTCGACGTAGGTGATGCGGCAGCCCGCAGCCAGAAAGATGTAGTCCAGGATGCGCTGGAAGACGTGGGGCAGGGGCAGGAAGGACATCACCTCGTCGCGATTCGTGATCGGATACAGCGGCAGGAGGGTGTTGATCTGCACCGCAAAGTTGCGGTGGGACAGCATGACCCCCTTGGGTTCGCCCGTGGTGCCGGAGGTGTAGATCAGGCTGGCCAGATCATCGGCCGCCGGGCGGTGGGCCGGAACAGCCGGCGGGACAGGCAGGTCGTTCAACGGCTCCAGCCCCAGCCCCGGATCGAGGCCCAGCAGCCGGACGTCGGGGAGGTCCTTCGCCGCCTCCGGGGCCGTCGCCGCACGCTCGCGGCCGGAGACGATGAGCAGCCTGGCTCCGGCGTCCTTGACGATATAGGCGACGGTGGACGCGGGGAGCGACGGGTACAGCGGGACGAGCGCCGCACCGCAGAGGTGGCAGGCGAAATCCACGATGTGCCACTCCGGCCGGTTCTCGGAGAACAGCGCCACCCGGTCGCCGGGGGCGACTCCGGCTGCGGCCAGGCGACCCGCCGTCTGGCGCACGGCCTCCCCGAACCGGCTCGTGGTGTAGCTCCGCCACTCCCGACCGGCGCGGGCCCGCAGCAACTCGCGGTCGGGCGGGTTGCTGCGAATGACGTGCTCAAAGAGCTCGACCAGGGTCTCCATTTCGCTCCTCCTCCGCCTGCGTCTCGGCCGCGGGTTGAGCGTACACCCCGTCGCAGCGACCCGGCATCGGGCCGCCGTCCCGCCGGTCCCCCGGCGGTGTCCCGGCTTTCCGGGACCACCCCGGCGGCCCGGCCGGTCAGCGGTCGGGCGGGTCTTGTGGTTCCGTCGGCCCCAGCCCGTGGCGGGCCGCGATGAGCGCGGCGGCGGTCCGGTCGTTGGCCTGGAGCTTGCCCAGGATGGCGCTGATGTGGTTGCGGACGGTCTTCTCCGAAAGGAACAGCCGCTGGGCGATCTGCCGGTTGCGCAGCCCCGCCGCCAGGAGTTCGAGCACCTCGGTCTCCCGCCGGGTCAGCCGGGCGAACAGCCGCCGCTGACCCCGGACCATCCGGTCGATGCGGCGGAACTCGCGGATGACACGCGCGACGAGACCGGGGGAGAGAAACCCCTCCCCCGCATGCGCCGCCCGGATCGCCGCCGTGATGTCCTCCAGCGCCGCGTCCTTCAGCACGTACCCCGTGGCGCCGGCCTTCAGGGCGGCAAACAGCGACTCGTCGTCGTCGTACGCGGTGAGGACGACGACCGCCGTCTGCGGCAGTTGATCGCGCAGGCGGCGGGTCAGTTCGATGCCGTCCACGCCCGGCATCTTGAGGTCGGTGAGCACGACATCGGGCCGGTGGGCCAGGGCCTCGATGAGCGCCTGGCGGCCGTCGGCGGCGGCGGCCACGACGTGCACGGCGGGGTCGCGCCCCAGCAGTTCCGCCAGCGTGCTCCGCAGGAGCCCTTCATCCTCGACGAGGAGGACGCGGATCGGCGGCATCAACGCCTCCGACTCACCGGGAAGGCCGCCGCCACCGTCGTCCCCTGGCCGGGCGCGGAGGTGACCTGAAAGCTGCCGCCGGCGCTGCGGACGCGCGCCTCGAGCCCGGCCAGCCCCCGGTCGCGCACGGCTGCGGGGTCGAATCCGCGGCCGTCATCGCGAATCGTACACCGCAGGTGCCCGTCCGCGGCCGCCATCGTCACCTCGACCGTTGCGGCGTCGGCGTGCTTAGCCACATTCGTCAACGCCTCCTGGATAACCCGCAGCAGCGCATGCTCCGCCCCCGGAGACAGGCGCGGCAGGGTCGGGGGCAGATCGACCTCAAGGGAGAAGGGCCACCGCTCGGCCAGGGCGGCGATCTGGTCGCGCAGCGCGGAGGAGAGGTCGCCTCCGGCCGCCGAGCGCAGGCGGCGCACCAGGTAGCGGAGTTCGTCCACGGCGCGGCGCAGCGCATCCCGCTCCCCGGCCAGGATGGCCCGCGCCCGCGGCGGCGCTTCCTCGACGAGCCGCGCGGCCAGATCCAGCCGGGCGCTCATCGTAACGAGCAGATGCTGGATCCCGTCGTGGATCTCCCGGGCCAGGGCCGCCTGATACTCCGCACGCTCGGCGGCCCGGGCCGCCTCGGTGACCGCGCGGAGCACCGCGCCGTACAGCGAGGCGATCAGGATGATGATGACCAGCCGGAAGACCAGGCCGATCGTCCACGGCGTCGCCGACCGCAGGACGACCCCGATGTAACTTGCCGCGGCGACGCCGGCCACGGCCCCGAGGTTCAGGAGGCTCAGCGAAGCCCCTGCGGAGGCCAGCGGGATGAAGTACAACACCGAGAGGGGATCGGTGGGACTGCGCAGCAGGACCAGCGCGGCGGTGACCACGGCGACGTCCAGGTACGGCCACAGGAGGGCGGTGTGGAGGCGGTCGGTGAGCGTGAGCCAGGTGCGGACGAGGAGATAGGCGCCGGCAAAGACGGCGAGCCAGCCCAGGCCGCGCAGGTCGGTCGGCGCCAGCGGCCCGCGCCAGGCCGGGCGCAGAAACCAGAGCCCGGCCAGCGGCGCCAGCGTCCAGATGTGGCCCAGGATGATCAGCTGCAGCCTGCGCTGCATGAGGTTGTCTGGCGAAGGCTACGCCGTCCCCCCGGTCTCTTCCTGCGTGCTTGACACCTTGGGGCGGCCTCACGAAGATGGGGCTGTGGCGCTGCTGCTCCGGGAGGCGGAGGTAGCCGAACTGCTGACGATGGATGCCGCCATCGAGGTGGCGGCCCGGGCGCTGGTGGCCTTCTCCAGGGGCGATGTCCTCCAGCCGGTCCGTCAGGCACTGTCCATCGACCCCCACGGAGGGTACCTCGGCCTGATGCCGGCGCACATCCGGGCGGGTGGCGGACCGGAGGCGTCGGAAGCGCTGGGCGCCAAGGCGGTGACCTTTTACGTGCGCAACGCGGAGCGCCGCCTGCCCACGCACATGGCCGTCGTCCTGCTGTGGGATCCCGCCACCGGCACGCTGCGGGCGATCATGGACGGACGGCTGATCACCGAGGTCCGCACGGCGGCGGTCTCGGCGGCCGCGACGAAGGCGTTGAGCCGGCCGGAGGCAGGCGTGCTCGCCCTGCTGGGGTCGGGGGTGCAGGCCCGCAGCCACTTCGACGCCCTGCGCCGGGTGAGATCGGTTCGGGAGGTGCGGGTCTGGTCGCGCACGCCGGCGCACCGTGAGGCCTTCGCCCGGGAGATGAGCGACCGCGGCGTGTCCGTCCGTCCCTGCGCCACCGCGGAGGAGGCGGTGCGGGGCGCCGACCTCATCGTGACGGCGACCTCGTCGCCGCAGCCGGTGCTGGAAGGGCGCTGGCTGGAGCCGGGCGTGCACATCAACGCCGTCGGCGCGCCGCGGCCGGACTGGCGTGAACTGGACAGCACGGCGGTGGCCAGGGCCCGGGTCTTCGTCGACTCGCGGGCCGGGGCGCTGGCCGAGTCCGGCGACCTCCTGCTGCCGATGCAGGAAGGCGTCATCACCCGGACGCACATCCTGGGGGAGATCGGCGAAGTGCTTGCCGGAACGATTCCCGGGCGCACCTCTCCGGAGGAGATCACCCTGTTCAAGTCCCTGGGCATGGCGGTGGAGGACGTGGCCACCGCCGCCTATGTCTACGCCCAGGCTCTGGCCCGGGGTCTGGGGCGGGAGGTCGCCCTGTGAAGATCGTGATCCTGGGCGGCGGCTTCGGCGGGATCACCGCGGCCGTTGAACTGAGCCGGGCCCTCGGGCGCGAACACGCCATCACGGTGATCGAACGAGCGCCGGTCTTCATGATGGGGCTCCGCAAACTCTGGATGGTCACCGGTCGGGGGACGCGGCGCGAAGGGGAGCGGGTCCTGGCCCACCTTCGCGCGGACGGCGTGCGCGTGGTGCAGGAGACGGTGCTGGCCATCGACAGCGATGCCCGGGAGGTCCGCACCGATGCCGGACGCCATGCCTACGATTACCTGATCGTGGCGCTGGGGGCCGAGCCGCGCCCCGACCTTGTGCCCGGTTTTTCCTCGTCGGCCTACAACCTGTACGGGGTGGCGGATGCAGAGCGTCTGGGCGCGCGCCTCAGGGAGTTCACCGGCGGGCGCATCGTCATCGCCATCCTGGGCGTTCCCTACAAGTGCCCGCCGGCCCCCTACGAAGCGGCGATGCTGCTGGACGATCTGTTCCGTCGTCGGGGCATGCGCGGCGACGTGCAGATTCAGGTCTGCACCCCGCAGCCCATGTCCCTTCCCGTGGTGGGGGCCCAGAACTGCGCGCAGGTGGAAGGACTGCTGGCGGCCAGGGGGATCGTGTTCTCGCCCAACCGCAAAGTCGCCCGCCTGGAGGGATCGACCGCCGTCTTCGAGGACGGGACCCGTCTGGCCGCGGACCTGCTGATGATCGTCCCGCCCCACCGTCCGCCCGCGGCGATCGAGAACAGCGGATTGCCGAAACGAGGGATCTGGGTGGCCGTGGATCCCGCCACGCTTCGCACGTCCGTCGAGGGGGTCTTCGCGGTGGGCGATGTGAACGAGATCCCGCTGGCCACCGGATTGCCGCTGCCGAAGGCCGGGTTGTTCGCCGAAGCGCAGGCCAGAGTCGCCGCGCAGCAGATCGTCGCCGAACTGCGGAAGGGTCCGCCTCCGTCGTCCTTCGACGGCGTCGGCTACTGCTTCATCGAAACCGGCGGGGGAATGGCCGCCCTTGTGCAGGGCCAGTTCCTGGCCGCTCCGCATCCCGCGATCACCATCGCTCCGCCGAGTGCGGCGGCCTACGCCCAGAAGATCGAGTTCGAGCGCTCGCGCCTGACCGACTGGTTCGGTCCCTGACCGCAGGACGGCCCGGCCGGGGGTCAGGCGGGGATCCCCACCGCAACCGTTCTCTTCTTCCGTCGCGACATCTGGTAGCCGGGCATGATGGCGGGGCCCGTATCTTGCGCCGCCAGCCGCAGGCGAAAAATCTTCCGCCTTTTCAGGGTCTGGGAGGAGGAGTCCGGGGGTACGGGTGGAATAGAAGTGGCGCAAAGTGGGGAACGGTGGGGAGCTTGTTCAGAGGAGAGCACCGGTATTCCCTGGACGACAAGGGGCGGGTGGTCCTGCCGCCCAGTTTCCGACGGGCGCTGGGGGGGACCGTCGTGCTGACCCGGGGGCTGGACGAGTGCGTGGCCGTCTATCCGCCCGCGGAGTGGGCGAAGAACGAACGAAAGTTGCGGCAGCTGCCCGTGAGCCGTCGCGACTTCGTGCGGTTCATGCTGAGCAGCGCGGAGGATGTGGAGCTGGACCGGCAGGGGCGGATCTCGATCCCCCAGCACCTGCGCGAGTACGCGAAGATTGAGCGCGAGGCGGTCGTCGTCGGATTGGGGAGCCGGCTGGAGATCTGGGGCCTGGAGAACTGGAAGCGCTACATCGCCAGGGTGCAGGCCGAAGCTCCGCAGCTGGCCAGTGAGCTGAAAGATCTGAGCATTTGAGCCGTGGCGGGACCGGCCGAGCCTGGAGCCGGGATGGTGCACGTTCCGGTCCTGCTGGAGGAAACGCTGTACTGGCTGGCGCCGCGGCCCGGAGGCGTCTACGTGGATGCCACGCTGGGCGCCGGCGGACATGCCGAGGCGATCCTGGAGCGGATCGGGCCCGGGGGGAGGCTGATCGGGATCGACCGGGACGACGCCGCCATCGAGGTCGCCTCCCGGCGGCTGGCCAGGTTCGGCGAGGCGGTGGTGATCGTCCGTGAGAGCTTCACGGCGATCAAGGAGGTCCTGGCCCGGCAGGGTCTCCGGGAGGTCGACGGTGTGCTCTTCGACCTCGGCGTCTCGTCGTTGCAGCTGGAAGATCGCTCGCGGGGATTCTCGTTCCTGGGCGCCGGGCCGCTGGACATGCGGATGGACCGACGTCAGGCGCTCACCGCCGCGGATCTGGTGAACGGGCTCGGCGAGCGTGAGTTGGCGGATCTGATCCGGCGGTACGGCGAGGAACGATGGTCGCGGCGCATCGCCCGGGCCATCGTCCGCCGCCGGCCGCTGCGGACAACCGAAGAGCTGGCCGCCGTCGTCGCGCAGGCCATCCCGCGTCGGCAGTGGCCCCGGGGGATCCACCCCGCGACACGGACCTTTCAGGCGCTGCGGATCGCGACAAACGACGAACTGATGAACCTTGAGAAAGCTCTACCAGATGCGGCGGAGGTACTCCGGGAGACGGGCCGACTCTGCGCGATCACCTTCCACTCCCTGGAGGATCGGACCATCAAACACACCTTCCTGCGCCTCTCCCGTGGGTGCACCCGTCCCCCCGGGGCCTCCGCCGACGTGCCAGGGGGAAGGGTCCGGCTGCGCATCCTGACGCCCAAGCCGGTCCGGCCTTCCCCCGAGGAGGTCAGGCGAAATCCGCGGGCGCGCAGCGCCAAGCTGCGTGCGGCGGAACGGATCGCGGCAACACCGGAAGAGATGTGGGGCGGGGCGGACCGGGGTCGGTCTTCGCACTTCCACTCACACCCCGAAGATCCCCTCCGCAGCAACATCTGAGCACCTCCGGCAACCGACCTCCGGTTGCCCTGCCCCGCATGCCGACGGCGGTCGCGACGATGTGGACGGCGGTGACGGGAGTAGCGCGATGCTGGCGGTAGCGACACGCACACGAACCTATCCGGTCCTCTGGCCGGAGCGGGGCGCGCCCGAGCGGCGGAGCCGCGCGACGCGGCGCCGCCGCCTTACCCCCCTGACGCGCGCGCTGGTGGCGGCGGCGCTGGTCGTCGCGTCGGCCATCGCCTATGTCGGCCAGAGTGCTTCCGCCGCCCGCACCGGGTACGCCATCCTGGCGCTGCGGACGGATGTGGAGCGGTTGCAGGCCGAACACGCCCGCCTCCTTGTCGTCGCCACGGGCCTGAAGTCGCCGGCGCGGATCGAGCGGATTGCCCGTCTGGAACTCGGGATGGTGTACCCGGCGCCGACGCAGGTCCAGGCGCTGGCGTTGCCCGCCCCGGCCGTGGCCGCCCCCGTCGCTCCTCCGCCGAGCGCATGGCAGCGCATGGCCGATCTGCTCTTCGGACGCGAGGCCGCGGCCGGCGAGACGCACTGACCGCCGTGGATGAAGGAGGTGCGTCATGACGGCCAGAGAGGCGCTGCGGCGGATCGTCGAGGCGGAAGAGTCGCGGCGCGAGCGGCGGGCGCGCGCCGCGCAGGACGCCGCGGGCCGCGAGCCCGCGTCCGACATCCCCGCCTCCGTTTCGCCGGCTCACCAGCGGTACGATCCCTTGACGTCGACCACCGCGTCCTGATCCGGCGCCGGATCACGACCCTCGCCGTCCTCCTGACGGCAGCCCTGGGGCTGTTGCTGGTGCGTCTGGTCCACCTCCAGGTGGTCCGCGGAGCGTACCTCGCCGGGATCGCCCAGCGTCAACAACTGGCCACGATCGCGCTGGAGCCTCACCGGGGCCGGCTGCTGGACCGCCGTGGGCGTCCCCTGGCGATCAACGTCGAGGCCACCAGTATCTACGCCGTGCCCGCGGCCATCTCCGACCCCGGCGCCTTCGCCGCCCGGGTGGGCCCGGTCCTCGGCCTCTCCACCGAGGAACTCGTGCGGCGTCTGGCGCGCGGCCGATACTTCGTGTGGCTGGCGCGCAAGGTCCGGCCCGAGGTCGTGGCCAGGATGAAGGCCCTGGACCTGGACGAGCAGATCGGCTACCGCGTCGAAGACCTCCGTGCCTACCCCAACGGAGCCCTGGCCGCCCACGTGCTGGGGTTTGTCGGCATCGACAACCAGGGTCTGGCCGGGGTTGAACTGCGCTACGACGGCCTGCTGCGCGGCAGGCCCGGCGAGGCGGTGGCGGCCCACGACGGGATGGGCCGCATTCTGGTGGAGACCCAGCGCATCGTGGAGGCGCCGGTGGACGGGTCGGATCTCCTGCTCACGATCGACCAGGTCGTCCAGCACATCGCCGAACGGGCGCTCGAGGGCGCGATGAGCCGGACGCACGCGCGGGCCGGGCTGGTCGCGGCCATGGATGTCCGCTCCGGCGAGATCCTGGCGCTGGCGCTGCGACCCACCTTTGTCCCCGCCGCCGCGGGCACCGCGGCGCCCGAACGGTGGGTGAACCGGGCCATCAGCGAGGTCTACGAACCCGGATCGACGTTCAAAGTGATCCTGGCCGCCGCCGCGGTGGATTCGGGAGCGGTTCGCCCCACCGAGACCTTCGCCTGCCCGGGATTCCTGCGCGTCGGCGACCGGATCATCCGGGACGCCGGGGGGCGCCGGCACGGCGCCCAGACGCTGGGCGATGTGATCAAGAACTCCTGCAACGTCGGCTCCGCGCAGGTCGCGACGCGGCTGGGCCGGGTCGTCTTCTCCCGCTACGTCCGGGCCTTCGGCTTCGGGACGCCGACGCGCGTCGACCTGCCCGGGGAGGTCGGGGGCCTCGTTCCTCCGCTCCAGGGATGGGCGCCGCCCACGCTGCAGACCATCTCCTTCGGCCAGGGGATCTCGGTGACGCCGGTCCAGCTGCTGGCCGCGGTGGCCGCCCTCGGGAACGGAGGGTGGCTGCCGCGCCCGCACGTCGTGCGGGCGGTGCGGGATCCGGCGGGCCGCCTGACCGCCGCGGCCGACGGGCGACCGGCCCGCCGCGTCGTGCGCGCCGAGACCGCCGCCGCCGTGCTGGCGATGATGGTCAAGGTCGTGGAAGAAGGCAGCGGCCGGCTGGCCCGGATCGACGGCTACCAGGTGGCGGGCAAGACGGGCACGGCGCAGAAGGCCGCCCCCCGGGGGGGCTACGATCCCGACCGCTACGTCGCCTCGTTCGTGGGTATCGTGCCGGCCGACGCCCCGCGCCTCGCCATCCTCGCCATCCTGGACGAGCCCCACGGAGCCTATTACGGCAGCGAGGTGGCCGCCCCGGTGTTCCGCGAGGTCGCATCGCAGACGTTGTGGTACCTGCGCATCCCACCGCGCACCGGGGTCGGTCGGCCGTTCCCGCCGTAGGCGTCTGGCCCGCGTCCGCCCCCGGTATAATGACGATGATGCGTCTGGATCGCCTGCTGCAGGACCTGCACGGGGCGACCGTGCGCGGGCGGACCGATGTCGAGGTCACGCACCTTGCGGCGCGCCACGACGCCGCGGGGCCGGGCGCCCTCTTCGTGGCGGTCCGCGGC
The DNA here is from genome assembly GCA_031459765.1 of Armatimonadota bacterium. Taxonomy (NCBI): domain Bacteria; kingdom Bacillati; phylum Candidatus Sysuimicrobiota; class Candidatus Sysuimicrobiia; order Candidatus Sysuimicrobiales; family Candidatus Kaftiobacteriaceae; genus Candidatus Kaftiobacterium; species Candidatus Kaftiobacterium secundum. The sequence goes on from JAVKHY010000007.1 coordinate 61,860, forward strand.
TTCACCCACGACGGGCACACCTTCGTCTCTGAGGCCGTCTCCCGCGGCGCCGCCGTCGTCGTGGTGCAGGACCGGGTCGCTGTGCCCGACCCGGTGACCGTGGTCACCGTCCCCGACACCCGGCTGGCCCTGGCCCACCTCAGCTGCGCCTTCTACGGCCACCCCTCGCGGGACCTGAGCGTCATCGGCGTGACCGGGACCAACGGCAAGGGCACGACGGCCTACCTCATCGAGGCGATGCTGAGGGGCGCGGGGCGGTCCTGCGGGGTCATCGGGACGATGGGGGCGCAACTTGGAGAGCGCGTCGCGGCGCTGGATCGCACGACCCCGGAGGCCCACGACTTTCAGCGTCTGCTGCGGGAGATGGCCGACGCCGGCGCGGCGTATGTCGTGGCCGAGGTGGCCTCGCACGCGCTGGCGCTGCACCGCGTCGCGGGGACGCGCTTCTCGGCCGCGGTGTTCACGAACCTGACGCAGGATCACCTGGACTTTCACAAGACTCTGGACGACTACCGGGCGGCCAAACGGCGGCTCTTCGAGATGGTGGAACCCGACGGACTCTCCGTGGTCAACGCGGACGATCCGAGCGGCGAGACGATGGCGGCGGCCAGCCGCGCCGCCGTGGTCCGGTACGGTCTCGAGCGCCGCGCGGACGTCCGGGCCGCGGACGTCGAGCTGCGGCCGGAAGGGGCCGTCTTCACCCTGCAGACACCTCAGGGACACCGGCGCGTCCGGACGAGATTGCGGGGGCGCTTCAACGTGTACAACGCGCTGGCCGCCGCGGCCGCCGCCGGGTCCCTGACGGTCACTCTCGACGACATCGGCCGGGCGCTGGAGACGTTCCCGGGCGTCCCGGGCCGCTTCGAGCCGGTGGACGAAGGGCAGGAGTTCGGTCTGGTGGTGGACTACGCCCATACCCCCGACGGGCTGGAGCATGTTCTGCGTGCGGCGCGCGACTTCGTGCGGGGGCGCACCATCGTCGTCTTCGGTGCCGGGGGAGATCGCGACCGGACGAAGCGGCCGAAGATGGGGGCCATCGCCGCCCGGCTGGCTGATCTGGCCATCGTCACCTCCGACAATCCCCGCAGCGAGGATCCGGAGGCGATCATCGAGGAGATCCTGAGCGGCGTCGAAGACCGCCGGAACATCGAGGTGCAGCCCGACCGGGCCCGGGCCATCGCCCGGGCGATCGAGGTGGCGGGAGCCGGGGATTTCATCATCATCGCGGGCAAGGGTCACGAGCCCTACCAGGAAATCCGCGGCGTGCGGTATCCCTTCGACGACCGGCGCGTCGCCCGCGACGCGTTGCGCGCCCGGCTGGCGGCGCGACCCTGATGCGGTTGACGGTGGCCGAGATCGTCCAGGTCACCGGCGGCAGGGTGGTGGACCCCCTCGGGGACGGCAGGCGGGCGGCGGTGACCGGTATCAGCACCGACACCCGGACGCTGCGGCCGGGCGACCTCTTCGTGGCGCTGAAGGGTCCCCGCGCCGACGGGGCCGAGTTCATTCCCGAGGCCTTTCGCCGCGGAGCCGCCGCCGCGCTGGCCGGGCGCGTTCCCGGTCTGCCGCCCGGTCCGGTGGTGGTGGTGACCGATCCCCTGGCGGCGCTGGGGGCGCTGGCCCGGTTCTACCGGCGCACGCTGGAGGTCACGGTGATCGGCGTGACGGGCAGCGTGGGCAAGACCAGCACGGCGGCCATGAGCGCGGCGGTGCTGGAATCGGCGTTCACGGTGGCGCGCACGCGCGACGACTGGAACGCGGAGATCGGTGTGCCCCTGGCGTTGCTCGGTCTGACGCCCCGCCACCAGGCGGCGGTCATCGAGATGGCGATGCGCGGGCTGGGGCAGATCGCCCTGCTGGTCGAGATGGCGCAGCCGCAGATCGGCGTGGTGACCAACGTCGGCGAGACCCATCTGGAGCTGCTCGGCTCGCGCGAGAACATCGCCCGCGCCAAGGAGGAACTGGTGGCCGGACTGCCTTCCGGAGGGACGGCGATTCTGAACCGCGACGATCCGCTGGTCGCCGGGATGCGGCCGCCTGCCGGCGTCCGCATCCTCTTCTACGGTCTGGGTCCGTCGGCGGAGATCCGGGCGGGGGAGATCGTCCACGAGCCGGCGGGGGTCCGCTTCCTCCTCGTGACGGGCGGAGGGATGGAGGAGGTGCGCCTGCGGACCTGGGGGCGCCACAACGTCTACAACGCCCTGGCCGCCGCCGCGGTGGGGGTGGCCATGGGCCTGCCCGTGGGGGAGATTGCCCGCGGGTTGGGCCGCTACGTGCCGCCGAAGATGCGGCTGCAGCCGGTGAGGGCAGGGGATCTTCTGATCGTCAACGACGCCTACAACGCCAGTCCGGCGTCGATGGAGGCGGCCTTTGAAGTCCTGGAGTTCGTGGGAGGGGGGCGGCGGACGGTGGCGGTGCTGGGTGAGATGAAAGAGCTAGGGTCATGCTCCGCGCAGCTGCACCGCGACGTCGGCGCGGCCCTGGCCCGCCGCCGGATCGACCTGCTCGTCGCCGTCGCCGAAGGGGGCGCCTGGATCGCCGAAGGCGCGGCGGCGGGCGGGATGCTCCCCGAGGCGATCGTTCATCTGCCCTCCGTGGAGGCGGCGGTGGAGCGCCTCCCCGGTCTCCTCCGTTCCGGCGATGTCGTCCTCGTCAAAGGCTCCCGGGCGCTGGCGATGGAACGGATCGTCGAAGCCCTGGTCGCCTCCCGCGGCTCATGACGCCGTCTCCCGCGCTGGCCGCGACGCTGGCCGCCGTGATGACCACGGCCCTCGGCTACTGGGCGATCCCGCGGCTGCGGATGCTGCACGTCCGCCAGGCCATCCGTGAGGAAGCGCCGGTCCGCCACCGGGCGAAGGCCGGGACGCCCACGATGGGCGGCACCTTCATCATCGCGGCGATCGTTGCGGCGACGCTGCTCACCCTGGGGCGGCTGTCCCCGGGCCCGGCATTCGCCCTCCTGGTGACGGCGGGGTACGGTCTGGTCGGCGGCCTGGACGATCTCCTGAAAGTCCGCCGCCGCAGGAACATCGGCCTCCGGGCCCGCGAGCGTTTGGCGCTCCAGCTCTTCCTCGCCGCCCCGGTCGCCCTCTACGTCGCCCGCCGCCCGGACCTGGGGACGGCGCTGTCGCTGCCCGGCCTCGGGTCGTGGGACCTCGGGTGGGGGTACGTGGTCTTCGCCGTGCTCTACATCGTAGGCTTTGCCAACGCGGTCAACCTCACCGACGGCCTGGACGGCCTGGCCGCGGGGACGGTGGCCATCGCCGCCGCGGCGTACGCCGCGGTCGCCCTGCACGTCGGCCGGCCGGAGCTGAGCGCGCTTGCCGCCGCCGTCGCCGGGAGCTGTCTGGGGTTCCTGTGGTTCAACGCCCACCCCGCGCAGGTCATCATGGGCGATGTGGGCAGCAACGCCCTCGGCGCCGTCCTGGCCCTGCTGGCCATCCTGACCAAGACGGAACTCCTCCTCTTCCTGGTCGGGCTGGTCTTCGTCCTGGAGGCCGCTTCGGACATCCTCCAGGTCGCCTACTTCAAGAGCACGGGCGGCAAGCGCATCTTCCGGATGGCGCCCCTGCACCACCACTTCGAACTCTCCGGGTGGACCGAGACCCAGACGGTGACGCGGCTGTGGCTGATGGCGCTGTTCGCCGCCCTGGCCGGGCTGGCGGTGCTGGCGTGACGGCCCGGTCGCGGCTGGCCTGGTACCGCGGGAAGGAGATTCACGTCCTCGGCTTTTCCGGCACGGAGGGGTCTGCGGTGATCGACTTCCTGGTGGGGCGGGGGATCACCACGATCACCGCTCACGCCCTGCACGGTCCGGAGGAGTTCGAGCGGGAGTTCGACCGGACACACCCGTGGCTGCCGCCCGGGCCACGGCGGGAGGCCGCCGCCCGCCTGCTGGCGTATCCGATCACCTTCCGCTGGCGGGACCGCTACCTGGAGGGGCTGGAGCGCGCAGAGGTCATCTTCGTCCCGCAGTCCTGGTTCCGCTACCCGCAGAACGCCCCCGTGGCCCGGCGCGCCGAGCGCGGGGTACCGCTCAGCTCGATGACCCATCTGTTCTTCGAAGAGTGTCCCGGCCCGATCATCGGCGTGACGGGGACGAACGGGAAGTTCACCGTGGCCTATCTCGTTCACCAGATGCTGCAGCGGACCCTGGGACGGGCGTTCTTCTCGGGAAACGACCGCTCCCACGTCCCGATGCTGTACTTTCTCGACGACCTCCGCCCCACGGACTGGCTCGTCCTGGAGATCAGCAACCGTCAGCTGGTCGGGCTGCCCTACAGTCCCCGCATCGCCGTCGTGACGAACATCGCCCCGCACCACCTCGACGACCACGGTTCCTTCGAGGCGTATGTGGAGGCGAAGGCCGGGATCCTGCGGCACCAGGGGCCGGAGGACGTGGCCGTCCTCAACGCCGACAATCCCCACACGAAAGCGATGGCCGCCGGGGCCCGCAATCCCTACTTCTTCAGCCGTCTCGGTCGTGTCGCCCCGGGCGCCTTCATCGAGGCGGGGTCGATCGTGATCGTCCGCGGCCGTCTCCATCAATCCCTGCCCGTCTCCCTGCTGCGACAGCCCGGGGCTCACGCGGTGGAGAATGCGCTGGCCGCCGCGCTGACCGCCGCCCTGGCCGGGGCGTCCGCGCCGGCCATCGCCGAAACCCTCGATGAGTTCCGCGGGCTGCCCTACCGCCTGCGCCTTGCGGCGGAGCGCGGCGGCGTACGCTTCTTTGAAGATTCCCTGGCCACCAACCCGACCGCCGCGGCCGCGGCCGTCGCCAGCATGGACCGCCCCTTCATCCTCATCGCGGGTGGCGCCCGCCCGCAGGCCACCCCCGAGCAGTTCCGGCCCATGGCGGACGCCCTGCGCCGATCGCCGGTCCGCGCCGTCCTCCTCATCGGGGCCTGCGCTCCACAGTTGGCCGAGGCGCTGGCCGGGCTGCCGGTGCCGGTGCGGACGGTCGGCACCCTGGACCGCGCCGTGGCCGAAGCGACCGCCGCGGTGCGGCCCGGGGAAGCCGTGCTGCTCTCCCCGGGCTGCGAAAGCTTCGACCAGTTCCGCGACTACCGCGAGCGCGGCGACCGGTTCATCGCCCTCGTCGGGCAGGAAACTCAGAAGGTCTGACGCAACATTGCACCAGGATGTCGCTGACGACTCACCCGACGACGGACCGCCCATGGACCACCTGCACCGGCGCGCGCCGGACTACTGGCTGATCCTCCCCGTCATCGCCCTGGCCGGTTTGGGTCTGGTCATGGTCTACAGCGCCAGTTCCATCGTCGCCGGGCAGCGCTATGGCGACCCCGCCTTCTTCCTCAAACGCCAGGTCCTCTGGGTCCTGCTGGGAAGCGCCGCGCTCGGGGTCGCCCGGCACATCCACTACCCCGCCCTCCGCCGCCTGACACCCGTGCTGCTGGCGGCGGGCATCGGCCTGCTCGTGCTGGTCCTCATCCCCGGAATCGGCCGAGTGGCCGGGGGGGCGCGGCGCTGGATCACCGTCGGGGGCGCCATCGCCTTCCAGCCGTCGGAGAGCTTCAAGGTGATCCTGGCGCTGTACCTGGCCAACTTCCTCACCCATCGCGGGCCGTATCTGGACAGCTGGCGCGGCATGCTGCCCCCGGTCGTGGTCACCGCAACCGCCGCCGGCCTCATCCTGCTTCAGCCCGATCTCGGAACGGCGATGCTGCTCGGGTTGCTGACGGTGACGATGCTGTTCGTGGCCGGGGTCCGACTCCGCCACCTGGCCGCCCTCGCCGTTCCGGCGCTGGGACTGCTGGCCCTGGCCATCGGCTCGGCCGAGTACCGGCGGCGGCGCATCCTGGCCTTCCTCGATCCCTGGGCGGACGCGCAGGGGGCGGGCTTTCACATCATCCAGTCGTTGCTGGCGCTGGGATCCGGCGGCGTCCTCGGGGTCGGGCTGGGCGGGAGCCGGCAGAAGTTTTTCTATCTGCCGGAACGCCACACCGACTTCATCTTCTCCATCCTGGGAGAAGAACTCGGCCTGGTCGGCACGGGGGGCGTCGTCCTCCTGTTCGGCCTGTTCGCCCTCCGCGGCTACCGGGTGGCGCGCCGCGCGCCGGACCGCTACGGCAGCCTGCTGGCCGCGGCGCTGACCACGATGATCCTCATCCAGGCGATCATCAACATCGGCGTGACCTCGGGGGTCCTGCCGATCACCGGCGTGCCGCTGCCCTGGGTGAGTTTCGGCGGGTCGTCGATGCTGTTCACGATGATTGCCGTCGGGATCCTGCTGAACATCTCCCAGTACGGCCGGGACGCCACCGCCGCCACCGGCACCACCCCTCCCGGCGCCGCCGCATCCGACTTCGCCCCGGCGCGCGGGCCCGGCTAGCCGGATGCGTGTCGTAATCGCCTGCGGAGGAACCGGCGGCCACATCTACCCGGCGCTGGCCGTCGCCGAGGCGCTGCGCGAGCAGGAGCCTGCCGTTCAGATCCTCTTCGTCGGCGGTTCGCGGTTGGAGACGCAGCTTGTTCCCCAGGCGGGCTGGGCATTGCGCGCCGTTGCGGCCCGGCCCATCCCGCGCACCGTCACGCCGGGCGTCCTGACCGCCCTCGGAGCGCTCGTCGTCGGAACGGTGCAGTCGGCGCGGATCCTGCGGGACTTCCGCGCCCAGGTGGTCCTGGCCACCGGGGGATACGTCTCCGCCCCCGTCGGGGTGGCGGCGGCGATGCTCCGGGTGCCGGTGGTCCTGCAGGAGCAGAACCTCGTCCCCGGTCTGACCACCAGGATGCTGGCGCGCCTCGCCGCGCGGGTGTCGATCCCCCACGAGACCGTCTGGGCGCGTCTGCCGGCGGGGGTGGTCACCGGGGTGCCCATCCGCCGCGGGGCGACGGGCGGGGACCGTGCCCGGGGGGTGGCCCGCTTCGGCCTGGAGGCCGGGCGGTTCACCGTCCTGGTGCTGGGCGGCAGCCAGGGGGCGCGGAGCCTGAACGAGGCGATGCTGGAAGCGGCGCGGGCGCTGCGGGCTCCCGACGCTGTCCAGGTGCTGCATCAGGCGGGTAAAGGACAGGCTGAGTGGGTCGCCCGGCGGGCGGCGCAGATCCGGACGCCGCGCTACGTCGCCGTGGGGTATATTGAGGATGTCGCCGATGCTTACGCCTGCGCCGACCTGGTCGTCTGCCGGGCGGGAGCGGGGACGCTGGCCGAGGTGACGGCGAACGGGCTCCCGGCCGTCGTCGTGCCCTATCCCCATGCGGCGGAAGGACACCAGGACGCCAACGCGCGTCTGATGGAACGCGCCGGCGCCGCCGTGGTCATCGCCGACCGCGACCTCACGGGGGCGCGTCTGGCGGAGGTGATCGACGCCCTGCGCGAGGATGCCCCGCGGGCGCGGGCGATGGCGGAAGCGAGCCGCAGACTTGGACGCCCCGGCGCGGCCGCCGCCGTGGCCGCGCTGGTCAGGGACGCGGCCCACAAGGAGCGGGCGTGATCGATCGGCAGCAACGGGTCCACTTTGTCGGCATCGGCGGCGCGGGGATGAGCGCTGTGGCGCACGTCCTGCTGTCCCTCGGATACCGCGTCAGCGGCAGCGACCTGCGTTCGTCCGAGGCCGTTGGCCGGTTGGAGGCCCTGGGGGCGACCGTCCACATCGGGCACGACGCCGCCCACGTGGAAGGCGCCGACATCGTCGTCGCCTCCCGCGCCGTGCCCGATCTGAACCCGGAGATCGTCGCCGCGCGCTACCGGGGCATCCCCGTCCTCCACCGCGCCCAGGTGCTGGGGCAGCTCTTCACGGGCCGGTTCGGCATCGCCGTGGTCGGCACCCACGGCAAGACCACGACCACGGCGATGACCGCCCACGTGCTGGCCGCGGGCGGCTGCGACCCCACCGCCCTGGTCGGCGCGGACGTCGAAGGCCTCGGCGGCAACGTCCGTCTCGGGGCCGGTCGGCACATCGTCGCGGAAGTGGATGAAAGCGACGGCTCCCTGCTGTACGTGCGTCCTTCGGCTGCGGTCGTGACCAGCCTCGACTTCACCGACCACCGGGACTACTACGGCACCGTGGCGCGGTTGACGGAGACCTTCACGCGCTTTCTGCGCCAGTTGCCCGCGGACGGCTTTGCCGTGATGTGCAGCGACCACCCCCATGTGCGCCGGCTGGTCCCCGAGGTGACCGCGCCGGTGCACACCTACGGTCTGCAGTCGCGCGCCGGATACACCGCGGAGATCCACAGCATGGAGGGCCGCCTCACACGCTGCACCTTCCGCCGCAGGGGTCGCGCGCTGGGGGGGGTGATGCTGCCCGTGCCGGGGCGGTACAACGTCCGCAACGCCCTGGCCGCCACGGCTGTGGGAGTGGAAGTCGGGCTCACCTTCGACCAGGTGGCCCGGGCCCTGGAAACGTTTCCCGGCGTGCGCCGCCGTTTCGAGGTGCGGGGCGAGGTGGACGGGATCATGGTGGTGGACGACTACGCGCACAACCCGATCAAAGTGGCGGCCGTGCTGCGCGCGGCCAGGGAGTCCTGGCCCACCCGCCGTATTGTCGCCGTCTTTCAGCCGCACCGCTACACCCGCACCAAGACCACCTACCGTCGGTTCAGCCAGGCTTTCCAGGACGCCGACGAACTGGTGATCACGGAGATCTACCCCGCCGACGAGCCGCCCATTCCCGGCGTGAGCGCCGCGCTCATCGTCGACACCGTACGGGCCCGACGGCCGGTGACCTTCATCGCCCGGCTCGAAGCGGTCGTCGACTACCTGACGCCCCGGCTGCGCCCGGGGGATCTGGTGCTTACCCTTGGGGCCGGCGACGTCTGGAAGATCGCCGACCGGCTGGTGGCAGCCCTTCAGGCGGCTCGGCCTTACGGGGAGGGAGGCCACGAAGCAGGCGAGCCCGCCCTCGCCGTCCCCCCGCCGGCAGCCGCGCCGGAGGCCCGGTAACCCGCCCGTGGCGACCACGACCCAGGAGCTGGCCGGAATCCTGCGCGCCTTCTGCCGCGAGGTCAGGGAGCAGGAGCGGCTCAGCAGGCACGTCAGCTTCCGCATCGGCGGGCCGGCCGACATCCTCCTCATCCCCCGTTCGGTAGAGGAGCTGCGCAGGGTGGCCGGCTACCTCTTCGCGGAGCGGATTCCGTTCCTCGTCCTGGGCGCCGGCAGCAATGTCCTGATCTCCGACCGGGGCATCCGCGGCGTCGTGGTCAAGGTCGGCAAGGGATTGGATCGGGCGACGTTCAGCGGCCGACGGGTCGTCGCCGAAGCGGGGGTGGGGCTTCCCCACCTCGCCCGCGAGGCCGCCGCCCGCGGCCTCGCGGGGCTGGAGTTCGCCGCCGGTATCCCGGGATCGATGGGCGGCGCTGTGGTCATGAACGCCGGCGCCCACGGCCACGCCATGGAGGAGGTGGTCCGCGCGGTGCGGGTCATCACGCCCGAAGGCGAGCGCGTGCTGGATCCCCCCCTGCTGGAGTACGCCTATCGGTCCAGCGCGTTGCAGCGGGGACCGGCCGTCGTCCTTGAGGCCACCCTGGAGCTGGAGCCGAGTACGCCGGAGGCGGTGCGGGCCCGCACCGAGGAGTGGCTGCGCCGGCGCGGAGAAACCCAGCCCATCGGTCCGCCCAGCTCGGGATGCGTGTTCCGCAATCCTCCCGGGGATCACGCCGGCAGGCTGATCGACGCCGCCGGGGCCAAAGGACTGACCGTCGGGGGGGCGCGCGTCTCGGAGATCCACGCCAATTACATCCTGAATACGGGATCGGCCACCGCCGCCGACGTCCTCGCGCTGATGGACAAGGTATCCCGGGCGGTCATGGAGAAGTTCGGGGTAGCACTGGAACCGGAGATCAAACTCCTGGGGGAGTTCTAAACAGAAAAGCGTTGACCTGACAGCATAACAGCCGTCGCCCACTCAACGTCGCATCCATCGCCGCTATGGCCACCCTCTCCGCCGTCCGCGCCCATCCGGCCGCCTCCCCTCCCGCGGAGGACGCGGCCGTCGCCCCCCGGTTTCCCCTGGCGAGGACTGCCCGATTGCTCCGTTTCGGCACCGTGATGGCCGTGGCCCTGGCCGCGGCGTCGCTGCCGTCGTCCTCCTGGTTTGTCATCCGGGAGGTAGCGGTCCTGGGGACGACGTCGATCCCCGCCGAGACGGTGGTCGCGGCCAGCGGGCTGCGCCCAGGCGACCGTCTCCTCGGCAGCCCCCCGCAGCGGGTTGCCCGGCGGGTGGCGTCGCTGCCCGCCGTCGAAGCGGCCCAGGTGACCCTGGAACTGGGAGGACGCGCGAGGATCCGCGTCGTGGAGCGGCGGCCCTTTGCCGCGGTTCGCCTCCGCGGGCGGTATTACGTGGTGGACCCCTCAGGAGTCGTCATCGTGGGGCGGACGACCCCGGGCAGACTGCCGATCGTGGAAGCGGCAGGGCTGCACCCGGCCTGGGTGCGGGAGGGAGACCGTCTGCCCGATCCCCGGCTGGGACCCGCGCTTGCCGCGCTCTCCGCCCTTCCGGCGAAGGTGATCACCCCGGGGATCGTCCTGCATCGGGAGCACACCGGAGACCTGATCCTGGTCACCGCCGACCGCATCACCGTCAGGCTGGGGTCGCTCAAAGGTCTGCGGGAACGCGCCGCGGGACTGGCTCCTCTGCTGGACGCGGTGCGCGCCCGGGGCCTCCCCGTGCGCTCCCTCGATCTGCGCTTTGCCGGCAATGTGGTCCTGGGATCGGCTGTGGAGGACGGGGCAGGAGAACGCCGGTAGGGAGGGAATGTTGGCACAAGATCTGGAGGAGGGCACGGCCGGTCTCTACCATATCTAGCAGGGCGCTCCTGCCGGCGGAGAGCTGGTGACAGCCGATGGCATCGCGGAACGAGCATATCGTCGGGCTGGATATCGGGACGACAAAGGTCTGCGCCGTCGTCGGCGAGGTGGACGACGAGGGAGAGGTGCAGATTGCCGGCGTGGGGCTCGTCCCCTCGTCGGGGATCCGCAAGGGGGTGGTGGTCGACCTGGAGGCGACCACCCGGGCCATTGAGGAGGCCGTGGAGCGCGCCGAGCGCATGGCCGGCATGAAGATCTCCGCGCTGTACGTCGGCGTGTCGGGGGAGCACATCGCCTCGACCAACTCCCGCGGCGTGGTGGCCATCAGTCGGGCGGACCACGAGATCGCCCCCGCCGATGTGGAGCGGGTCGTGGAGGCGGCGCGCATGGCCGCGCTGCCCGCCAGCGACCGGGAGATCGTCCACCTGCTCCCGCGCGGTTTCGTCGTGGACGGTCACGACGGCGTGCGCAATCCGGTGGGGATGTACGGAGCCAGGCTGGAGGTGGAGGCGCACATCGTCACCGGCACCTCCACGGTGCTGGCCAACCTGGCGAAGTGCGTGCAGCGCGCGGGGCTGGAGATCGAGGAGGTGGTCCTCGAACCGCTGGCCTCCGCCGAGGCGGCGCTCACTCCGGCCGAGCGCGAGCTGGGCGTGGTCATCGCCGACATCGGCGGCGGCACCACCTCCCTGGGCGTCTTCGCCGGCGGCGGGTTGACCCACACGGCCATCCTGCCCATCGGCGGGCACCACCTCACCAGCGATATCGCCGTGGGGCTGCGCACGCCCGTGGCCGAAGCGGAAAAACTCAAGATCCGCTTCGGCGCGGCGACCCCGGCCGAGGCCAGCGAGGGCGAGTTGATCGAGGTGTTCAACGTCGGCGACCGGGAACCGCGCATCCTGCCGCGGCGCGTGCTGTGCGAGATCATCGAGCCGAGGCTGCAGGAGATCTGCAACCTGCTCCGGCTGCAGATCCGCCGCAGCGGCTACGCCCACCTCGTGCCGGCGGGAGTCGTGCTCACCGGGGGGACGGCGCTGTTGCGCGGGATCGCCCGTTTCGCCGGCGAGAAGCTCGAGTTGCCCGCTCGCGTCGGACTGCCCGAGCAGGTCGGCGGGCTGACCGACGCCGTGAGCAGTCCGATCTATGCCACCGCCGTCGGCCTGGTGCTCTACGGCGTGCGCCACCGCGCGGCGCGCACCGTCCGGCAGGCCAACGGCCACAGCTTCTGGGGGAGGATGCGCGGATGGGTGCGGGAGATGGTGCTGGGCGGTTGACCGCCGCACCGCTCCGGTGCCGGATGCCGCGCGGGCCACACGGTCCAAAGGGGGCAGGGGACGATGGCGCAGATTGATCGCGATCTCCGCAGGTACGCGGCGATCAAGGTGGTCGGGGTCGGCGGCGGCGGGAGCAACGCGGTGAACCGTATGATCAACGCGGGGCTGCGCGGGGTCGAGTTCATCGCCATCAACACCGACGCCCAGGCCCTGGCTATGAGTAACGCCGACAAGAAGATTCATATCGGCAGCAAGCTGACCAAAGGGCTCGGCGCCGGCGGGGATCCGGAGGTCGGGCGCCAGGCGGCGGAAGAGAGCAAGGAAGACCTCACCGAGGCCCTGGAGGGCGCGGACATGGTCTTCGTCACCGCCGGCATGGGGGGCGGGACGGGGACGGGGGGCGCGCCCATCGTCGCCGAGGTCGCCCGGCAGCTGAATGCGCTGACCATCGGCGTCGTGACCAAGCCCTTCTCCTTCGAAGGCCGGCGGCGCGCGCAGGCGGCCGAGGACGGCGTGACCCGGCTGAAGCAGAAGGTCAACACGCTGATCACGATTCCCAACGACCGGCTGCTGCAGATCATCGACCGGTCGGCGACGGTGATCGAGGCCTTCCGCACCGCGGACGACGTCCTGCGCCAGGGTGTGCAGGGGATCGCCGACCTGATCACCGTGCCGGGACTGATCAACCTGGACTTCGCCGACGTGCGGACGATCATGCACGAGGCGGGCTCGGCGCTGATCGGCATCGGTGTGGCCGGCGGGGAGGATCGGGCCATCCGCGCCGCCCAGGCGGCGATCAGCAGTCCGCTGCTGGAGACCTCGATGCAGGGGGCCCGCGGGGTCCTGATCAACGTCACCGGCGGGCTGGACCTCGGGCTGCTGGAGGTCAGCGAGGCGGCGCAGATCATCAAGGACGCCGCCGACCCCGAGGCCAACATCATCTTCGGTGCCGTGATCGACGACAAGGTGGACGGCGAGGTCCGCATCACGGTCATCGCCACCGGGTTCGACGCCGCCCGGCGCAAGGAAGAGCCGGAGCTGCTGGAGCGCGACGAGGTCGACAACGGGGTGAAGACCCTGATCAACGACCTGGACATTCCCGCCTTCCTGCGCCGCCGCTGAGGGCGGCCGCGGACAGCGGCAGGAGCCCGGGGGGGCGCGTTTCGCCCCCCTACTCCTTTGCCCGGGACACCCGTATCATGAAGGGTGCCAATGGAGACCGGGGTGTGGGTGCGGGCGGAGGAACTGCGGCGGCTGGTGGAGGCGGTGTTCCCCATCGGCGAGGTCGTCTACGACCGCGGGATGCCCGCCTTTGCCCTCCTGCCGGTTCCCGACGCCAAGGAGCGCTTCCTGGTCCTGCGCGAGCGGGTGGCGCCCCTGGGGTATCTCCCGCTGCTGCGCCGGCGTCAGGGGCGGATGGTGCTGAGCCTGGTCCCGCGTCCGGAGCCGGGACGGTGGCGGTGGTCCCTGAACCTGGCCCTGTTCCTGGCCACGCTGTTGACCACGTTCCTTGCGGGATACATGAACAGCGGCGGGCTGATCGAAGGCGGCTACCTGCGCAGCGCCGTGGGCGGCGGGCTGGCCTTTTCGCTTCCCCTCATGCTCATCCTGGTCACGCATGAGATGGGCCACAAGGTCTTTTCGATCATCCGGGGCGTGGACAGCTCCCTGCCGTACTTCATCCCCATGGGCCCGCCGTTCGGCACGATGGGCGCGGTCATCATCACCCGCACCCCCGCGCCCAACCGGGACGCCCTGCTCGATGTGGCCGCGGCCGGACCGCTGGCCGGTTTTCTCGTCTGCCTCCCCATCCTCGCCGTCGGCGTGGCCCGCTCCTTCGTCATCAGCCCGGCGGGATTCGAGGGGATCAATTTGCCCGATCCGCTCATCCTGCAGTGGCTCATCCGCGCCATCCTCCGTCCGCCGGAGGGCGCGGTCGTGCTGGGTCACCCGATCCTCTTCGCCGGATGGATCGGGCTGCTGGTCACGAGCCTCAATCTGCTTCCCGCCGGGATGCTGGACGGCGGGCATGCCGTCCGCGCCCTGCTCGGCCCGAGGCTGCACATGATCCTGTCCTGGGTGGCCGTGGCCGCCGCGGCCGTGCTCGGGTACTGGCTGATGGCCGTGGTCATCCTCCTGCTGGTGCGTCGGGGCCACCCGGGTCCTCTTGACGACGTCTCCCCGCCGAGCCCCGGGCGCATCGTCGTCGGACTGGCCCTGCTGCTGGTGTTCGTCCTGAGCGCCGTTCCCCTGCGAGTTCCCTTCCGATGATCGGCGACCGGCCCGGCAGCCCCGCGCTCCGCCGGCGCCCGGGCGAGGAGCTCCGCGTCATCGCCGCGGTGTTTGCCAAGGAGGTGCTGGAGACAATCCGCGACCGGCGGACCGTCATCGTGGCGCTGTTGCTGCCGGTGGTCATGATGCCCATCGTGACCCTGGGCATTCCCTTCCTGTCCCAGCGCCAGCAGCGCGAGCGGGAAGAGGCCCCGGCGGTCGTGGCCGTGGTGAACGGCCGCGCCGCCCGGGAGCTGGTCGGCCTGGGGGTCCGACGGCGCCTCATTGCCGTCGCCGGCGCCGCCGACCCCCGCCGGGCGCTGCTCGACGGCGAGGTGGATGCGGTGCTGCGGGTGCCCTCGGACTTCTCCGCGCGGCTGGCCCGCGGTCCGGTCCAGATCACCGTCCTCTACGATGAGGGCCGGGCGGAGTCCGTGCTGGCCCGGCAGCGCCTTCAGGAGACGGTGGCCCTGTTCAACGCCGGCCTGACCGAGCCCCGGCTGCGGGCGCGGGGGTTGTCCCGTGCGGACCTGACGCCGGTCCGGTTGAGTGCCGAAAACGTCGCCGACGAGCGGCGCCTGGGTGCCGTCCTCCTGGCCGGACTGCTGCCTTTCTTCATCTCCGTGTGGGCGGTGCTGGGCGGGCAGTACGCCGCGCTGGACCTGGGCGCCGGGGAAAAGGAGCGCCGGACCCTCGAAGCCCTCCTGGTCACCCCTCCGAGCCGGTGGCAGTTGGTCGCCGGAAAGTTCCTGGCGGTCACGGCGGCCTCGTCGGTGGCCGTGTTCATGGTCATTGCCACCACCCTGGCCACCCTGCGGTTGGGAGCGGGGTGGGGGATCAGCGAACTGGAGCGCGCGGCCGTCGTCATCTCCGCGGGCCCGGCCGTGCTGATGCTCCTGGTGGCGTTCGCCCTGGTCTCGTTTCTCAGCGCCCTGCAGCTGGCGCTGTCGATCTATGCCCGGGGGATCCGGGAGGCGCAGCAGTACTTCACGCCCGTCTACCTCCTGCTCTCGCTGCCGGCAATGGCCGCCCCCTTCCTGGAGGGGTGGGCGGAGGTGTGGTGGACCTACCTGGCGCCGGGACTGAACGCCGTCTTCGTGTTCCGCCAGATCCTCCTGGGCGGGGAGAGCTGGATCGCCCTGGGACTCACCCTGGTCACCACGGCTGCGGCCACGGCCCTGGCCCTGGCGGCCGCCGTCCGCCTCCTCCGGACGGAGGCCGCCGCCGCCCGAGGCTAGAGGACCCCGCCCGGAGGCCCCCGGCCGGGCGGCACCTCCCCCAGGCGCCCAAAGCCCCCGGCGGGCGGGTGTTTTGGGCGGTTGACACCCCATGGGTTGGGGCATAGAATCGGTACTGCTTCTATATCTTGTGGAGCCTGTCCGCATGAAGTGCCCCTACTGCGCGCACGAGGAGAGCAAGGTCCTGGACTCCCGGCCGGTGGAGGACGGCAGCGCCATCCGCCGGCGCCGTGAGTGCCTGGCCTGCTCCCGGCGGTTCACGACCTACGAGCGGATGGACCACGTGCCCGTGATGGTGGTCAAGCGCGACGGTCGGCGGGAGCCCTTCGACCGGAACAAGATCCTCAAGGGACTGGTGTTGGCCTGCGGCAAGCGGCCGGTGAGCATGGACGACCTGGAACGCATCGTCACCGAGGTCGAACGGGAGGTCATGAACCGGGGCGAGCACGAGGTCAGCACCCTGCAGATTGGCGCCCTGGTGATGGAGCGGCTGCGGCGGCTCGACGATGTGGCCTATGTCCGGTTCGCCTCCGAGCACCGCCGCTTCCGCGACGTGGACATGCTCGTGGAAGAGGCCGCCACTCTCAAGGAACGGAAGCGGCGGGAGGAAGAGCAGCGCGCTCAGGTCCCCCTGCTCACCGTAGAGGCCGGCTCGACGAAACCGACGCCGTAGGGCCCGTACGACCCACCCCCGGACACGCCGCCGGGGTGGGGCCATGATCTTGCGGAAGGGGTGACTCCCGTGGACGCCGACGCCGTCGCAACCCAGCCCACCGCCGACCTGCCCCCCGAGACCCTGGCCTATTTCCGCGGCGACGAGCTGCGGGCCCGGGTCTTCCACGACAAATACGCGCTGCGCTCGGCGGAGGGCCAGGTGCTGGAGCGCACCCCGGAGGAGATGTGGGCCCGCATCGCCCGCGCGCTGGCCTCCGTGGAGCGCACCCCGGAGCGGCGCCGGGAGTGGGAGGAGAAGTTCACCTGGCTGCTGCGCGACTTCCGCTTCATTCCCGGCGGCCGGATCATGCACGGGGCCGGGAATCCGAAGCGCGTGACGATGCTCAACTGTTACGTCATCCCCGTGCGCGACGACAGCATCGAGGCCATCTTCGACTGGATGAAGGAGGCGGCACGCACCTACTCCCTGGGCGGCGGGGTGGGGACCGACATCAGCGTGCTGCGGCCGCGGGGGGCGCCGGTCAACAACGCCGCCCGCAGCAGCACGGGCTCGGTCTCCTTCATGGAGCTGTTCTCCCTGACCACGGGGACGATCGGGCAGTCCGGCCGGCGCGGCGCCCTGATGATCACCATCCGGGACACCCACCCCGACGTCCTGGACTTCGTCCGGGTCAAACGCAACCTGGACCGGGTGCGCTACGCCAACATCAGCGTGCGCGTGAGCGACGCCTTCATGCGGGCCGTGGAGAGCGACGGGGAGTTCACCCTGGAGTTCCGCAACGAGCGGGCCGACGTGCGCCGGACCATCCGGGCCCGTGAGTTGTGGACCGAGCTGATCCGCGGGGCGCGGGACTACGCCGAGCCGGGGTTGATCTTCTGGGACCAGATCAAGCGCTGGTCCACCTCCGAGTACAACGGGATGGAGGTCATCACCACCAACCCGTGCAGCGAGATCCCGCTGGAACCCTACGGCAACTGCTGTCTGGGGAATGTGAACCTGGCCGCCGCGGTCCGCGACCCCTTCACCAGCACGGCGCGCGTGGACTGGGAGGCGCTGGAACCGACGCTCCGCTACGCGACGCGGTTTCTGGACAACGTCCTGGACTACAACGCGGACCGGCATCCCCTGCCCGAGCAGCGGGAGGCCAGCCTCAAGTCGCGGCGCATCGGGGTGGGGTTCACCGGGCTGGGCGATATGCTCATCAAGCTCGGCCTGAAGTACGACACGGACGAGGCCATCGCCTTTGTGGACAAACTCTTCGACCGTATCAAGCACATCGTCTACGACGAGAGTGTGAATCTGGCCGAGGAGAAAGGCGTCTTCCCGGCCTTCGACCTCGAGGCGCACCTGCGCTCGCCGTTCCTCCAGCAGCTGGCCCCCTCCCTGCTGGAGCGCATCCGAGCCCACGGCCTGCGCAACGTCGCCCTGCTCACCGTGCCGCCGGTGGGCAGCGGCGCGGCCCTGGCCGGGGTGACCAGCGGCATCGAGCCGATCTTTGACCTCTCCTATGTCCGCCGATCCGAGTCGCTCTCGCAGGACACCTTCAAGGTGTACCACCCGCTGGTGCGCGAGTACATGGAGCGGTACGAGGTGGAGAAGGAGACGGATCTCCCCCCGTACTTCGTCACCGCGCATCAGATCAGGGCCGAGATGCGGGTGAAGATGCAGGCCACGATCCAGAAACATATCGACCACTCCATCAGCAGTACGGTCAATCTCCCGAGGGATACCCCACCGGAAGAGGTGGAGCGGATCTACTTTCTGGCCTGGAAGATGGGGTGCAAAGGGATCACGGTGTATCGCGAAGGCAGTCGCGAAGGGATTCTGCTCACCGAGCAGCAGGCCCAGGCCGCCGGGACCCTGGCCGCCCCGGCGCCGCAGGCCGCGGTGGCGCTCTCTGAACCCGTCGGGCCGCCGCGCGCCGTCCCCCGACCCCGCCCGAAGGTCACCTCCGGCCGCACCGAGCGGATCGAGACGCCGCGGGGACGGATCTATGTCGTCGTCAACGAGGACGAGTGGGGCGTGAACGAGGTCTTCGTGCATTCCCTGGACGTCGAGGCCGAAGCCTGCGGGCGGCTGGCGTCCCTGGCCCTGCGCGCGGGGGTGGACCCCCGCGAGGTGATCGAGCAGTTGTGGCGCGTGCAGAGCAAGGAGGTCGCCTTCGACCGCAGCGCCGACGGGACCGTGGTGCGGGTCACCACCATCGCCCAGGCCGTGGGGCTGGCCCTGGGCCGGGCGCTCTACGGAGACTCCTTCCGGCCGGACAAGGAGTTCCCTCGGGCGGACGTCCTCCCCGAACCGAGCCGGGTCCGCCAGGAGTCGCTGCGGTTCGCTCCCCGCACCCTGCCGCCCGGCGCCCTGCAGGGGCAGCTCATGCCGCCCGCGCCCGTGGCCGGGGGCAACGGCGACGCCCATGGGGGAAACGGGCATGCCGAGCAGGAGCGGGCGGACCTGGCCGCGCGGCTGGAATTTGTCGGGGTCTGTCCGGACTGCGGCGACTCGCTCGTGCACGAGAACGGCTGCGCCACCTGTCGGACCTGCGGGTTCTCCAAGTGCTGACCCGCCCGACGCCGTAGGCCGGCGGGACCGCTGTGGCCCGGGGAGGGATCCCCCTCCCCCGGGCCGTTTCTTGAGGAGATGGAAACGTCGTCCCGAATGTTGCCTGCGGCGACCTCCCTGGGCCCGGTGGCCCTGGCTGTCGCCGATCTCGCCGCCGCGCTCGGGTTCTATCGGGATGTCCTGGGCTTCCAGGTAGCCCGCCGCAGCGAGGACGAGATCATCCTGTGCGCCACCGGGAGCCCTTCAGCCGTCCTCATCCTCAGCGCCGCGCCGGGGGCCAGGCGCCGGCCGACGGCGGGGCTCTATCACTTCGCCCTCCTGCTCCCCACCCGGGCCGATCTCGCCCGGGCGGTGCGCCACCTCATCGGCGCGGGGGCGGCCATCGAGGGCGCCTCGGACCACGGCGTCAGCGAGGCGGTGTATCTCCACGACCCCGAGGGAAACGGGATCGAACTCTACGCCGACCGCCCGCGGGAGCGCTGGCCCACCCGGGACGGGAGGTTGGCCATGGGCACAACGGCGCTCGATCTGGAGGACCTGCTGGCGCAGGACGCGCGCCCGTGGGAAGGGATGCCCCAGGGGACCGGCATCGGACATGTCCACCTCCGGGTGGCCGATCTGGCGCGTTCGGAGCGGTTCTACGCCGGGGTGCTGGGTTTCCAGGTCACGGTGAGGGGCTACCCCGGGGCGCTCTTCCTCTCCGCCGGCGGCTATCACCACCACATCGGCCTGAACATCTGGGCCGGAACCGGGATTCCCCCGCGGGATCCGCAGGGTCCCGGGCTGCGGTATTTCACCGTGCGCCTGCCCGACCGCGCCGACGCGCTCGCCGCCCGGCGGCGCCTGCAGGCGGCCGGCGCCCCGGTGGCCGAGGCGGGCGGGCCCGGCGGATGGTTGACGCAGGATCCGGACGGCATCGGGGTCCTGCTGGCCTGGTGATCGCACTGTCTGCGCGCATTGCGACGATCGCAGGCATTGGTACAATAGGGCGGAAGATCCTCTCGGGGGGCCGGAGATGGCGGTGGAGTTCAGGGCGGGGTTGAAGGACGTCATCGCGGTCAACTCCAGCATCTGCACCGTGGACGGGGAACGAGGTCTGCTGACCTACCGCGGATACGACATCCGGGACCTGGCCACCCAGGCCACCTTCGAAGAGGTCGTCTACCTGCTCTGGTACGGCGAACTCCCCGTGCCGGCGCAGCTGTCGGGGTTCAGCGCCGAGCTCGCCGCCGCCCGGGCGCTGCCGCCTGCGGTCCTGGACTCGATGCGGACCTACCCGCGGTCGGCGCATCCGCTGGAGGCGCTGCGGACCGCGGTCTCGGTGGCCGGCATGTCCGATCCGGACACCAGGTCCAACAGCCGCGAGGCCAACCTCCGCAAGGCCGTGCGCCTGACGGCGCAGGTCCCGGTGATGGTGGCGACGTGGCACCGGCTGCGCACCGGGCGACCTCCGGTGCCGCCGCTGCCGGAGGGGAGCGCGGCGGCGAACTTCCTGTACGTCCTCACCGGGCGTCAGCCCACGGCGACGGCGGCGCGGACGATGGACATGATCTTCGTGCTCCACGCCGACCATGAGATCAATGCCAGCACCTTCGCCGCGCGCGTCGCCGCGGCCACCTTCACCGACCTGCACTCGGCGATCACCGCCGCGATCGGGACGCTGAAGGGCCCGCGCCACGGCGGGGCCAACGAGGACGTCCTGGAGATGTTGCTCGACATCGGCGACCCCGGGCGGGCCGCGGCTTACATCGAAGAGCGCTGGGCCCAGCGGGCGCGGCTGTCCCGCGAGGAGCGCGCCCGTCCGGAGAACCGCATCCCCGGCTGGGGGCATGCCGTCTACAGGGTGGACGACCCGCGGGCCGGGGTCCTGCAGGAGATGGCCCGCCGGCTCAGCGCCGAGGCCGGGACGACGCCGGTGTACGAGACCGCGGTGCGGGTCTACGAGACGATGCACCGCATCAGCGACCTGCCGGTGAACGTGGACTTCTTCTCCGCGGTGGTCTACCACGCCCTGGGCATTCCCATCGACCTCTGCACCTCCATCTTTGCCGCCTCCCGCGTCAGCGGCTGGTGCGCCCACGCCCTGGAGCAGTACGGCGACAGGCTCATCCGACCGCGGGCGCACTACACCGGTCCGCCGCCGCGCGCCTTCGTCCCGCTGTCCGCCCGCGGCGCGCCCGATCGGTAGCGGGGCCCCGCAGAGGAATGGTCTTCTCCCGCCCAGAACACTGTCGGTGGATCCCACGCTGACGTCGTGAGGGAGGGGACAGGAGTGAGGCAGCTCAGGTACATCATGCTCCTGGCCGTGGCACTGGCCGTCGCGCTGACGGCGGTGGCGCTGCCGCCGGTTCCGGCCGCAGGCCAGACGAAGCTGGTCATGGTGTTCGTACCCTCGCGCGAAACCGACATCATCCTGTTCAGCGGGCAGCAGATCGGCCGCATGCTCGGCGTGGCGCTGGGCGTGCCGGTCGAGGCGGTGGTCAGCACCAGCTACACCGCGGCCATCGAGGCGATGTGCGCGGGGAGGGCCGACATCGGAGCGCTGAACCCCTTCAGCTACGTCCTGGCCCACCAGAAGTGCAACGTGGAGGTGGCCGCCATCTCCGTGCGCTTCGGCCTCCCCTACTACCGGGCGCAGATCAGCGTCCGCGCCGACGCCAACATCAACAAGATCGAGGACCTGCGGGGGAAGCGCTTCGCCTTTGTCGATCCCGCCTCGACCTCGGGGTATCTCTTCCCCGCGGCCATGCTGAAGAAGATGGGCTACGATCCCGACCGCTTCTTCTCCCAGACCGTCTTCGCCGGATCGCATCCCAACGTGATCCTGGCCATCTACCGCGGGCAGGTAGACGGCGGGGCGACCTTCGAGGACGCCCGCACCAACATTCAGGCCCAGTTCCCCGACGTCATGCAGAAGGTCAAAGTGATCGGCTACACCAACCCCATCCCCAACGACACCTGGAGCCTGAGCGCGCGGCTGAGCCCTGAGCTGCGGGCCAGGATCAAGGACCGTCTGCTGCGCATCGCCACCACCCCCGAGGGCAAGGAGGCCCTGCGCAACCTGTACAGCATCGAGGGGCTCACCGACCGGGTGGTGCTCAGCGAGGAGCAGGTGCGCAATCTCGGCATCCGCTTCGACGAGGAGACGCGGGCCCGGATCGTCCGCGCCGGCGGGAAGGTGACCATCCCGATCGGCGACTGGTACTTCCAGCCCATCCGCGACGCCGCCACCTACCTTGGACTGGATCTGGCCAAGCTCGCGCGGTAGGGGCGTCTCTGCTGACATAAAATGATGGGGAGGAGGGGCAGACCCTTCCTCCCCATTTTGCTGCGGAGCGACGTTCGCTGTGGAGCGACCGATGAGAGGGGCGGCGCTGCGGCTCGAGCACGTGAGCAAGATCTATCCCGACGGGACCCAGGCCCTGCGCGACATCACCTTTGCCGTGCGGCCCGGGGAGTTCGTGGTGATCATCGGGCTTTCCGGCTCGGGCAAATCCACGCTCATGCGGTGCATCAACCGCCTGATCGAACCCACGACGGGCAGGATCTACATCGACGACGTGGAGGTCACCGCCCTCTCCCAGGCGGAGATGCGGCGGCTGCGTCGGTCCATCGGGATGATCTTCCAGCAGTTCAACCTCGTGAAGCGCTCCACGGTCCTGACCAACGTCCTCACCGGCCGCCTGGGGTACCTGCCGCCGTCCTATGCGCTGATGAACTACTTCCCGAAGGACGAGGTGGCCCGGGCCATGGCCAACCTTGACCGCGTCGGCATTCCGGAGAAAGCCCAGGCCCGGGCGGACCAGCTGAGCGGCGGCCAGCAGCAGCGGGTCGGGATCGCCCGGGCCCTCATGCAGGAACCGACGCTCCTCCTGGCGGACGAGCCCGTGGCCAGCCTCGATCCGGCCACCTCCCACTCCGTGCTCAAGTACGTGGAGGAACTCAACAAGAAGGACGGGGTCACGGTCCTCTGCGCCCTGCACTTCCTCAGCCTGGCCCGGCGCTACGGCACGCGGATCCTGGCCCTCAAAGGCGGCGAGATCGTCTTCGACGGGCTGCCCGCGGAGATTGACGAACGGCGCTTCAAAGAGATCTACGGCGAAGAGGCTGAGGAGGTCGAGATCGCATGAAGCAGGACGCGCTCGCTCCCCGTCCGAGCCTGGCTCCGGCCCGCCCCTGGTTTACGAGCGGAAAGTTCCTGCTCTTCCTGACCGGGCTGTTGCTGGTCTACGGCTACGGCTGGCGGGTGACCCAGATCGACCTGCCCGAGCTGATCACCGGGGCCAAATTCGTGCAGCCGTTCATCCGCGACCTGGCGCGTCCCGACGTCCTGACCCGTCAGCGCCTGAGCCAGCAGGTCGAGGTGGCGATGTCGGTGGATCCCCAGGTGGCCCCGGAAGTGCTGCCGCCCCCCAGCGGTCCCGTGCTTCAGGTCTCCACCCGGGTGGCGCCGGTAGGCTCCCCGGTGCAGGTCGCCGGATCCGGGTTCCGGCCCAACGCGCTGGCCACCCTGTTCTGGGTGAACCCCATCGGCAATCCGCAGCAGGTCGGCCGGCTCATGACCGACGCCCGGGGCGAGTTCCGCACGACCATCATCGTGCCCGAGGCGTTCCGCGGACCGGAGGCAGGGCCGCGCGGCGCCCAGCAGCGGCTGCGCGTCGTCGTGGAGTGGACGGTCGGGCCCCTGCGGCCGAGCCGCACGGCGATCATCGTCGGGCAGAAGATCGTGGAGACGGTGTTCCTGGCCCTGATGGGCACGACCATCGCCGTCGTCGTGGCTGTGCCGCTGTCCTTCCTCGGGGCGCGCAACCTGATGACGAAGCATCCCGTCGGGACCACCGTCTACTACCTCACCCGCTCCTTCTTCAACATCATGCGGTCGATCGAGCCGCTGATCCTGGCCATCGTCTTCACCGTCTGGGTAGGCCTGGGGCCCTTCGCCGGCGTCCTGGCTCTGGGACTGCACTCCATCGCCGCGCTGGGCAAGCTGTACTCCGAACAGATTGAGTCCATCGATCCGGGACCGATCGAGGCCGTGACGGCCACCGGGGCCAGTGCCCTCCAGGTCGTGCGCTATGCCGTGATCCCGCAGATCGTTCCGCCCTTCATCGCCTTCACCATCTACCGCTGGGATACCAACGTCCGGATGTCCACCGTGATCGGCTTCGTCGGCGGCGGCGGGATCGGCTTCATCCTGCAGCAGTACATCAACCTCCTCCAGTACCGGCAGGCTGCCACCGCGGTGTGGGCGATCACCCTCGTGGTCGCCGCCATGGACTACCTCAGCGCCGTCGTCCGCGAGAAGTACGTCTGATCGGTCGGGAGCCGCGCCGATGGCCGCGCCGCCGTACCTCTTCTCGGGCCTGCTCCGCGCCGCCGGCATTCCCCACGCCTTCACCACGCGGGCCGCGGGGAACATGAGCCGGGGGGTGGGGGACGATCCGCGCGCCGTCGCCGCCCGCCGCGCCGCGGCGGTGCGCGCGCTGGGGTGCGATCCGGCCCGGCACGTCGAAGCGGAGCAGGTGCACGGCGTGGTCGTCGCCGCCGTCACCGCGGGCGACGGCGGGCGGATGGTGCCCGGCGCCGACGGGCTGGTCAGCCTGGAGCCCGGAACGGTCCTCGCCGTCCACAGCGCCGACTGCGTGCCGTTGCTGCTGGCCGATCCCTCGCGGGGGGTGGTCGCGGCGATCCATGCGGGGTGGCGCGGCGTGGCGGCCGGCATCCCGGTCGAGGCCGTCCGCGCGCTGTCGCGGTTGGGGGGCCGTCCGGCGGACGTGGTCGCGGCGATCGGGCCTTCCATCGGCCCCTGTCACTACGAGGTCGACGAGCCGGTCATCGAGCAGATGCGCCGGTGGCCGTGGTGGCCTGAGGTGGCTCGGCGCAACGGGAGGGAACGGTGGCAGCTGGACCTCCGCACGAGCTGCATCCGCCAGCTCACGGACGCGGGCCTCGCCGCGGGGCGGATCGAGGTGCTGGCAGTGTGCACCTACGAACGTCCGGAGCTCCTCTACTCCTACCGGCGGGACCGGACCACCGGTCGGATGGCGGCGCTCGTCGCCGTGCCCCGGGGCCCGGAGGGAACGGGTGGACGCCGAAGAATACCGTGACGGGACCGGGGTGGGCGCGGCGGTGTCCCGCGTCCGTGCCCGGATCGCCGCCGCGGCGGCGCGCAGCGGTCGGAGGGCCGAGGAGATCACCCTGGTCGCTGTGACCAAGGGCGTGTCCCTCGAGCGCATCCGGGAGGTGGTGGCGGCCGGGGTCGCCGACCTGGGGGAGAGCCGGGTGCAGGAAGCCGCCCCGAAGGTCGCCGCCCTCGGCGCGGCGGTCCGCTGGCACCTCGTGGGCCACCTGCAGCGAAACAAGGCGGCGCGCGCGGCGGCGTTGTTCGAGGTCATCCACTCCGTGGATAGCGCGGCGTTGCTGGCGGCGCTCAGCCGACGGGCTTCGCGCCCGCTGGACGTGTTGCTGCAGGTGAAGCTGACGGAGGAAGGGGGTCGGCACGGTGTCCCGCCCGAGGCGCTGGCCGCCCTGGCCCGCCAGGCGGTCGGGTTGCCCGGCGTCCGCGTCGCGGGACTGATGACGATCGCGCCGCCGGCCCGCGACCCGGAGGCGGCGCGGGCCGTGTTCCGCCGGTTGCGGGAGTTGCGGGGGGAGCTGGGGCGGCTCATCGGACCGCTGCCCCACCTCTCCATGGGGATGAGTGACGACTTCGAGGTCGCCGTTGAAGAGGGGGCGACCATGGTGCGCATCGGACGGGCGATCTTCGGACCACGGGTGGTCACCTGAGGCCGCGGGGGAGGCCGCTTGCGGGGAGGAGGGAAAGGCCGACAGGGGGGAATCCGATTGGGCGCGATGCAGCGGTTGATGAACTTTCTCGGCTTCAGCGAAATCGACCAGGAGGACGAGGGCGCGGCCGCCAACGGCGAGGTCGTGGAGCTCCCCCGACGGCGGACTACGCTCCTCAATCTCCACGCCCAGAAGCAGGAGATCGTCGTCCTGCAGCCCCGGACCTTCGACGACGCCCGCGACGGGGCCGACTACCTGAAGATGCGGCGACCCATCGTGGTCAACCTCCAGGGGACGCCGCCGGACCTGGCGCGGCGCATCGTCGACTTCACCAGCGGGGTGACCTACGCTCTGGACGGCCACCTGCTGCGCGTGGGCGAGCAGATCTTCTTGTTCACCCCGGCGCATGTGGCGATCACGGCGGATGCGGGCAGCGGCGACGACTCCGCCCTCTTCCCCCTCCAGTAGCCCTCCGGAGGCGGCGCTGGCCGTGCGGGTGAGCCCCCGGGCGGCGCGGGACCGCATCCGGGGATGGCGTCAGGGGCGCCTGCTCGTGGAGACGACCGCACCGCCGATCGAGGGGCGGGCCAACGACGCGGTCTGCCGGCTCGTCGCGGCGGCGGTCGGTGTGCCGCCCGCGCAGGTCCGGGTGGTGCGGGGCTTCGGCCGCCGGGACAAGACCGTCGCGGTGTCGGGCCTCCCCCCCGACAGGGTACTGCAGGCGCTCCGGCATCCCGCCTTCGTCTAGGGATGCCGCGCACCGATGGCGGGGACATGGTGAAGAGCCTGCGCTGGGAGCGCGATACGCTGTATCTGCTGGACCAGACGGCCCTGCCGCACCAGGAGCGTCTGCTGGCCTGCACCACCGCGGCGGAGGTGGTCCAGGCCATCAAAGACCTCCGCGTGCGCGGCGCGCCGGCCCTCGGCGCGGCGGCGGCGTACGGTCTGGTGCTCGGGGCCAGAGAGATCGCCGCCACCGACCTGGAGGTGTTCCTGGGCCGGCTGCGGGAGACCGCCGGCCAGCTGGCCGCCTCCCGCCCGACGGCGGTCAACCTGACCTGGGCCCTGACCCGCATGCTGCGGGCCGCGGAGCGGGCGGGCTCCGTGGAGCAGGCCCGGGCGGCGCTGCTGGCGGAGGCCGAGGCCATCGCCGCCGACGACGTGCGGGCCAACCGGGCCATCGGGGAGTTCGGCGCCGCGATGCTGCGGCCCGGTGAGGGCATCCTCACCTACTGCAACACCGGGGCCCTGGCCACGGTGGACTACGGGACCGCCTTCGGGATCATCCGCACCGCCCACGAGCGCGGGCTGCGTCCCCGCCTCTTCGCCTGCGAGACGCGGCCGGTCCTCCAGGGGGCGCGGCTCACGGCCTGGGAGGCGGTGCGGCTGGGCATCGACGTCACCGTGATCACCGACAACGCCGCGGGAGCGTTGATGCGCCGCGGGCTCGTCCAGCGGGTGATTGTGGGCGCGGACCGCATCGCCGCCAACGGCGACGTGGCCAACAAGATCGGCACCTACACCCTGGCCGTGCTGGCCCGGGCCCACGAGATCCCCTTCATTGTCGCCGCCCCCCTCAGCACCGTGGATCCGGACGCCGCCGACGGGGACGCCATCCCGATCGAGGAACGGCCCCCCGAGGAGGTCACGCATCTGGCCGGGATACGGCTCGTCCCGGAGGGGGTGGCCGCGATGAATCCGGCCTTCGACATTACCCCGCACCACCTGGTCACAGCGATCGTCACCGACGCCGGGGTCGCCACGCCCCCCTACGCCGGAACACTGGGGCGGCTGCGGGCGGCGGCGGTGGGAGGCTGACCCCGTGCGTCACCTGGTGCTGGTTACCCTGGGGCTCCTCTGGCTGGCCGCGGTGGCGGCCAGCACCCATTACCGCGACATCACTTGGCTGCAGTACCTGTTCGTGGATGTGACCTGGATCCAGGTCGCGTTGATCTCCGCCGGCGCCTACGGCGTGTTCCTCGTCCTGACGGGCGCCCTGGCCCGGTCGGCGCCCCGTCCTCCGGGGTGCCCCGAGGTCTGGCCGATGGTGAGCATCGTGGTCCCGGCAAAGAACGAGGAGGCGGTGATCGAGGGCACCGTGCGGAGTCTGGCCGCATTGGACTACGCCGCCCTGGGGCACCGCCGCTTTGAGATCATCGTCGTGGACGATCGTTCTACCGACCGTACGGCGGAGATCCTGGAGCGCCTGGCCGCGGAATTCCCCCTCACGGTGGTGAGGACCCCCGAGGGCAGCCGGGGGAAGGCGGCGGCCCTCAATCTGGGGATCGCCCGGGCCCGGGCCGACCTCATCGCGGTGTTCGACGCCGACGCCCGGGTGGCGCCGGATTTCCTCGCCAAGCTGGTGCCCTACGTGCTGGAACCCGGCGTCGGCGGCGTGCAGGCGCGGCGGATGCTCTACAACGCCGGACAGAATGGCGTCACCAAGGTCCAGGATGACGAGTACCGCCTCTTTCAGGCCAATCTCCAGCGGGGCCGCCGGGCCCTGGGCGGGCTCGTCTGCTTCGCGGGCAACGGCCTGCTGCTGCGGAGGGAGGCCCTGGATGAGGTCGGCGGATGGAACGAAGAAGCGCTGACCGAGGATATCGACCTCTCCGTGCGCTTCCACCTGGCCGGCTGGCCCATCCGCTACTGCGATGAGGCGGTGGTGTGGGAGGAGGCGGTGCCGGGACTGCGCGCCCTGCTGCGCCAGCGCACGCGCTGGTTCGAGGGGGCGATCCGCTGCCTGGGGGATCACCTCCCGGCCATCCTCTTCGGGCACGGGGCGCTGTTCAAGCGCCTGGACATGCTGTTCTTCCTCGGCGGCGCGCTGCTCGTGACCATGGCCGTCCTCACCACCTACCTCTATGCGCTGATCGACGTGGCCGGCGGCGTGGTCCTGTATCTGCAGCTTCCCCGGCGGATCACGACCCTGTCCTCCCTGGTGATGAGCACCGCCCTCCTCCTGACCGCAGTCCGCGAGTATCGGCGCCCGTGGACTGCCGCAGCGGCCCTGGCGCGGATGGCGGTGTTCTCGCTGCACCGGCTGGTGGTCTTCCCCCTCGCCGTCTACCGCTACGTGCGCAGTGCGATTACCGGGGAAGTCTCCTGGGAGAAGACCGCCCACGGCACCGGGCCGGGGATGTGGACGAAGGAGACGTCGGACCGCTAGACCAGCCGGCTGTAGATCGATCGCAGGCGCTGCCCCACCACTTCCAGCGAGTGCGCCCGGGCCAGCTCCAGCGCGCCCTCGGAGAGGCGCCGGGCCAGGTCGGGATCTTCGGCCACGCGGCGAATGAGGGCGGCGAACTCCTCCGGGGTGGTGCCCTTGAGGCAGTTGACGCCGTCGATGAAGCGGTCGGCGAAACAGGGCGCGTCGCGCAGGATGAGGGGTTTGCCGCAGGCGGCGGCTTCCAGCACGGCAATGCCTTCGTTCTCCACGGTGCTGGGGAAGAAGAAGATGTCGCCCGCGGCGTAGGCTTCGACCACGTCCTCGACGTAGCCGGTGAAGCGGACGTTCTCCGGCGCGGACTCGATGACCCGGAGGGTCTCGGGCTTCACCGCCTTGGAGATGCGCCCGAACCAGGTCAGGGTGAACTCCGGGAGCAGCCGCCCCACCTCGCAGAAGATATCCACGCCCTTGCGCAGCAGGACCAGCCCCACGGAAAAGGGGACGACGCCCTCCAGCCCGAAACGGGCGCGGCCGATGAGGCGCTTGCGCCGGCTGGGGGCGAAGCGGCGGAGATCCACGCCGTTGCTCACGACCTCAATGGGCCGGTCGAGGTCGTAGTGGCGGAGGACCTCGCGGGCGTATGGGGAGGGGGCGATGAGCAGATCGGCCTTCCCGTAGAAGAACCGCAGGTACCGCCCCAGGTACGGTGCGATCTGGTCGCTCATGCGGAAGGAGTTGGCGAAGTCCTCTGCGGTGGTGTGGCTGTGGATGACCAGCGGTCGGCGGCCGCTGTACTTCTCGGCGAGGTAGAGGGATGCCGGTCCCACCGAATGGAGGTGGAGGAGGTCGAAGGCCTCGCCGGGGTCGGTGGTCACCTGGACGCCGGCGGACTTGAGGGCTCGGAGATGGTTGTCAAAGGCCCGGCGGATTCCCCCCGACCAGTTTGAGGAATAGCCGGTCTCCAGGTAGACGCAGGCCTTCACCTGAGGACCCCCCACGTTTCCCCGGCCGCCCCGGCTATCCTAATTCCCCGCCTCGGGGAGGCGTTCCCTGCGCCGCGGCGGGCGGAGCGGCAGCGGCTTCTGCCGCACCGTGGCGGCTGATCCGGAGAGGGCGGCTGTGGGCCAGGGCATCGTCCACCAACGCCTCGACGGTGAGGCGGGCTTCGGCACGGTCCACTTCCTCCACCGTGGGCTGGGTACGCGGATGGGCCGGGACGAACAGGCTGCAGCAGTCCTCGAAGGGCCGGATAGAAATGGCATAGGTCCCGATGGCACTGGCCCGGGCCATGATCTCGGTCTTGTCCGCGCCGATCAGCGGCCGCAACACCGGCAGGCGCGTGACGGCGGAGATCGCCGCGAGCGATTCCAGGGTCTGACTGGCGACCTGGCCCAGACTCTCCCCGGTGACCAGGGCCTGCGCACCGAGCCGCCGGGCCATCCGCTCGGCGATGCGCATCATCATCCGCCGCAGCACCAGGATGCGGAAGGCGTCGGGGACCCGCTCCGCCACCGCCCGCTGGATCTCCGTGAAATGGACAACCCACAGGTCCAGCGGGCCGGTATATTCCGCCAGCACGCGACAGAGGTCGACGACCTTCTCCCGGGCGCGGTCGCTGGTGAAGGGAAAACTGTGGAAGTGCACCGCGGTGATCACTGCGCCCCGGCGGGCGGCGTACCAGGCGGCCACGGGGCTGTCGATGCCGCCCGAGATCAGCGCCAGCACGTGTCCCCCCGTGCCGTAGGGCAGGCCGCCCGGACCGGGAACGGTCTCGGTGGCGAGGTATGCCCGATCGCGCAGCTCGATCTGCACCAGGAGGTCGGGGTCGCGCATGCGGGCGGCCAGACGGGGCAGGCGCGACTGAATGGCGCGGCCGACCTCGCGACTGAGCTCCATCGAGGTGAGGGGGAACCGTTTGTCGGCGCGTCGGGTGGACACCTTGAAGGTCGCCACCTCCGGGCGGCGCCGCAGCGCCTCCTCCGCCATGGCCACCGCCGCGGTCTTGACGGCGTCGAGATCCGGGGGGACCTCGCGGGTCGGGCTGAGCGAGACGATGCCGAAGACCTTGCGCAGTCGTTCCACGGCCAGGGCGGGATCGGCGTCGATGGAGACGTAGATCCGACCGAAGCCCGTCCGCACCTCGTGGGGGCCCAGATCGTCGATCGCGCGAACCACGTTGCGTGTCAGGGCCTCGAGGAAGAGGGGCTGGTTCTGTCCCTTGAGGGCGATCTCGCCGTAACGGAGCAGAAAGGTCGGCACGGCCTCAGCGGACCGGGGCCCGGAGGTCCCGCAGGGCCTCCGCCACCGCCGCCGCGGCGTCGTCGATCTCCTCGACGGTGGTGAAGGGCGAGAGGCTGAAACGCAGGGCGCTGCGGCTCTCCTCCGGGGTCAGCCCGATGGCCTGCAGGACGTGGCTGGGGTGCGGGTCGCGGGCGTGGCAGGCCGAGCCGGTCGAGACGAACACGCCGGCCATTTCCAGGCGGTGCAGCAGCGTCTCCCCCCGCACTCCGCGGAAGGAGACGTTGAGGATGTGGGGCGCCGCGCCCTCTTCAGGGGTGTTCACGCGGACGTCGGGAAGTTGCTCCACGGCGCGGCGCAGTCGGTTGCGCAGCTCCGTCATGCGCCGGGCGCCCTCCTCCAGGTGGGCCAGGAGCAGCGAAGCGGCCGCGCCCATGCCGACGATACCGGGGACGTTCTCGGTGCCGGGACGCACGCCGCCTTCCTGATCCCCGCCGCCCAGCAGCGGGGTCAGGCGCAGCCCCCGGCGCACGTAGAGCGCCCCCACACCCTTGGGACCGTGGACTTTGTGGGCCGAGAGGGTCACAAGGTCCACCCCCCACTCCCGCGGGCGCAGCGGGATCTTCCCCCAGGCCTGCACGGCGTCCACGTGCAGATAGACCGGCCGTCCGCGCGTCGTCCGGGAGCGCAACAGTCGCCCGATCTCCTCGATGGGCTGGATCGTCCCCAGTTCGTTGTTGACCGCCATGACCGAGACAAGGACCGTCTCCGGGCGCAGCGCCGCCGCGATGCGTTCAACCGACACGCGCCCCGCGCCGTCGACGGGCACGGTGGTCACGGCGTGGCCTTCCTCGGCGAGGCGGCGCACCGGGACCA
This sequence comes from Armatimonadota bacterium, assembly GCA_031459765.1. NCBI lineage: Bacteria > Bacillati > Candidatus Sysuimicrobiota > Candidatus Sysuimicrobiia > Candidatus Sysuimicrobiales > Candidatus Kaftiobacteriaceae > Candidatus Kaftiobacterium > Candidatus Kaftiobacterium secundum. Next base: position 93,712 of record JAVKHY010000007.1, read on the forward strand.
GCACCGAGGAGTGCTCCACGGCTGTGGTCACGAGGTGGCGGTGGGGTCCGAGGGTCGTGACCAGTCCGCGGATGGCCAGGCTGTTGGACTCGGTGCCCCCCGAGGTGAAGACGATCTCCTCGGGCGCCACGCCCAGGGTCTGGGCCACGGCTTCCCGCGCTCTGCGTACCAGCCGTTCGGCCGCCAGTCCCTTGCCGTGGAGGGAGGAGGGGTTGCCGTACTCCCCGGTCAGCGCCTGCGTCATCGCTTCGACGACGGCGGGGTGGGGCCTGGTCGTGGCCGCGTTGTCCAGATAGATCTCTCGTCCGACGGTCATCTGTTTCATCGTAGCGCAGCCGGTGAGACCGCTCAAGGAAACTTCCGCCGCCTCCCGCCGCGGGCGTGCGCAGGCGGGCGCCGCCTCGGCGGACACCCCGGTGCCATCGGGGGACGGCCCGGAGGATTCTGTTGACAGGACCGCCCGGTCATGCTATATACGCGATAAACAATCGATGTGATCGTTGGGCCGAGAAGCCCCGCTTCCGCGGGGCTTTTCTCGTTGCGACGGGGCCGGGACGCCTTCTGTGGGGAGGCGTTTCTTTATTCTGGTCCGGGAATCTCAGCCCGGATGACGCCTTGGGGAGATGAGATGAACGCCGCAGATACGGCCTGGATGCTGGTGGCCACCGCTCTGGTGTTGCTCATGACCCCCGCCCTGGGATTCTTTTACGGCGGGCTCGTGCGCGCCAAGAATGCGCTGAACACGCTGATGATGAGCTTTGCCGCTTTAGGCGGTGTCGCCATCGCCTGGGCGTTGGTGGGCTATTCCCTGGCCTTCGGGCCCGGGGGACCGTGGCTGGGCGGCCTCACGCGGCTGTTCCTGCGCGGGGTCGGCCTGGAGCCGAGCGGGTCCATCCCGCACGTGCTGTTCATGGCCTATCAGGGGACATTCGCCGTGATCACCGCGGCGCTGATTTCCGGTGCCATCGTCGAACGCATGCGATTCCGCGCCTACCTGCTGTTCCTGACGGTCTGGAGTCTGGTCGTCTACGCACCGATCGCCCACTGGGTCTGGGGCGGCGGATGGCTGGCGCGACTCGGCGCCCTGGACTTTGCGGGGGGCACGGTGGTCCACGTCAATGCGGGAGCGGCGGCGGTGGTGGCCGCCCTCACCCTCGGCCCGCGCAAGGACTATGCCCGCCAGGCCATCCTGCCCCACAACGTCCCGTTCACCCTGCTCGGCGCCGGCCTGCTCTGGTTCGGGTGGTTCGGCTTCAATGCCGGCAGCGCGCTGGGCGCCAATGCGGCGGCCGCCCTGGCCTTTGTCAACACCATGCTGGCCCCGGCCGCCACCCTGGTCGTCTGGACGCTGCTCGACCTCCGGCGGGGCGGGAAGGTCACGGCGGTGGGCGCCGCGACGGCGATCGTCGTCGGGCTCGTCGCCGTCACCCCGGCGGCCGGGTTCGTCAGCCCCGCGGCGGCGATCGTGGTGGGCGGGGTGGCCGCGCTGCCCAGCTACGCCGCCATCGTCTGGCGGCCCCGGACGCGCCTCGACGACTCCCTCGACGTGCTGGCCGCCCACGGAGTAGGCGGCACCGTCGGTGCCGTCCTCACCGGTGTGCTGGCCCAGAAGATCTGGAACGGGACCGCGAACGGGCTGCTCTTTGGCGCGCCACTGCAGGTCGTCGTGCAGCTGGTCGCGGTCGTTGCCGCGGCCCTGTACAGCGCCCTGGGCACCGCGCTCATCCTGAGAGTCCTGGCGCTGTTCATGCCCCTGCGGGTCGCCGACCCCAGCCATGAAGGGTTGGGCCTGGACGTCGGGCAGCACGGCGAGGAGGCCTACGGCACCGGGGAGGGGGCCGTACTGGTTCTTCCGGACGCCGGCCCCGCGGTGGCCGCGCCCGCCACCGCGCCGGCGAGGGAGCACGCATGAGACTCGTCGTCGCCATCATCCGCCCCGAGAAGTTGAGCGACGTCCTTGAGGCCCTCTTTCGCGCCGAGGTGCGCGGGGTGACCATCAGCCGGGTGCAGGGGCACGGCGGAGAGACCGAGCGCGTGGCCACCTACCGCGGGACCACCGTGAAGATGGAGCTGTCGGAGAAGGTGCGCCTGGAGATCGGCGTCTCAGATCACTTCGTCGAGCCGACCGTCCGGGCCATCCTTACGGCGGCCCGGACCGGCGAAGTCGGGGACGGCAAGGTCTTCGTCCTCCCCGTGGAGCACGTCTACCGGATCCGCACCGGCGAGCGGGACGAGGCGGCCGTGACTCCCGCCCCCGTGGCCTGAGGTCCGTCGGTACGCCCCGCGTGCGGCGGGTGCCGCCCCGCTCGCGGGGGTGCGCCGTTGACGCTCTTTTCCGCCGCGTGCTAGAATTCACCAACAACAGCGATGACGGGGACAGCGTTTCCGTCGCCGGCCCCAAGCGAGCCGGGAGTGGGTGAGAGCCGGCGGGTGACGGACGGAGGACGATCGCCCCGAAGCCGCGGACCGAACCGGACCGGACAGTAGGCTCCGCCGGACCCTCCACCGTTATACGGAGGACGGAATCGAGGTCCGTCGCCCGGTGGCCTGATCCGGGGTCGACTTCTGTTCCGGAGGAGCGCCGGCGCTGCAGCGCCGGAAGCTGGGTGGTACCGCGGTCATCCGTCCCAGGAGGGGCGGATCGTTTGTTTTCTGGAGGGGCCGATGCCGCGTTTCAAGCCCGTCTCTTCAAAAGTCGACTTCCCGGCCATGGAGCGGGAGATCCTGGCCTGGTGGGAGACGCACCGCGTCCGCGAGCAGTACCTCCGGCGCAACGAGAACGCCCCGCGGCGCTGGTCCTTTTTGGACGGCCCGATCACCGCCAACAACCCGATGGGCGTGCACCACGCCTGGGGGCGGACCTATAAAGACCTCTTCCAGCGCTACCGGACGATGCGTGGCTTCCGCCAGCGCTACCAGAACGGCTTCGACTGTCAGGGGCTGTGGGTAGAGGTGGAGGTGGAGAAGGACCTGGGCTTCTCCAGCAAGCGCGACATCGAGCGCTACGGCATCGAGCCCTTCGTCAACCTCTGCAAGCACCGCGTCCTGACCTATGCCGCGATCCAGACCCGCCAGTCCCTCAGGCTCGGGATGTGGATGGACTGGAACGACCCGCAGGATCTGGAGCGGCTGGCCGAGGCCGTCAAGACCGACCCGCGTCGGACGGTCGAGGTGCCCGTGCGGGGCGGGGGGTGGCTCCGGCAGAGCGCCGAGCAGATCATCGGCCGGCTGGGAGACCGTGAGATCGGCGGCTCCTACTTCACGCTGTCCGACGAGAACAACTACCAGATCTGGGGATTCCTCAAACGCTGCCATGAGCGGGGGCTGATCTACAAGGGCCACGACGTCATGCCGTGGTGTCCCCGCTGCGCCACCGGCCTGAGCGAGCACGAGATCGCCACGGAAGGGTACAAGGAGGTGACGCATCGGGGCGTCTTCCTGCGCCTGCCGCTCCTGGACGAGCCGCACAGCGCTCTGCTGGTGTGGACGACGACGCCCTGGACCCTCACCAGCAACGTCGCGGCGGCCGTCCATCCGGGGCTCACCTATGTGCGCGTTCGCCAAGGCGGCGAGACGTTGTACCTCGAGGAAGGAGCCCTGGGCGTGCTGCAGGGGCCGTACCAGGTGGAGGAGCGCCTGCCGGGCGCGGCGCTGGTCGGCCGGCGCTACCGCGGACCCTTCGATCACCTGCCCCCTCAGCAGGGGGTGGAGCACCGGGTCATCCCCTGGTCGGACGTGACCAGCGCCGAGGGCACCGGCATCGTGCACATCGCTCCGGGCTGCGGCGCCGAGGACTTCCAGCTGAGCAGGGAGCACGGGTTGCCGGTCATCGCGCCGATCGACGAGGACGGCGTCTTCCTCCCCGGGTTCGGTGAGCTGACCGGCCTGCGTACCGACGAGGCCGCCCGGCCGATCATCGACTATCTGACGCGCACCGGCCGGCTGTATAAGGTGGAGCCCTACACCCACCGCTATCCGGTCTGCTGGCGGTGCGGGACCGAGCTGGTCTTCCGGCTGGTGGACGAGTGGTTCATCCGGATGGATCCGCTCCGCGAGGAGTTGATGGCCATCACCCGGCGCATCCGCTGGATCCCGGGCTTCGGGCTGGACCGGGAGCTGGACTGGCTGCGCAACATGCACGACTGGATGATCAGCAAGAAGCGGTACTGGGGACTGGCTCTGCCCATCTACGAGTGCTCCTCCTGCGGCGCTTTTGAGGTGATCGGCTCCCGCGAGGAGCTACGGGAGCGGGCTGTGGCAGGGTGGGAGACCTTCGAGGGCCACAGTCCCCACCGGCCGTGGGTGGATGCGGTGAAGATCCGCTGTCCGCGGTGCGGGGCCACCACCGGCCGCATCGCCGACGTGGGGAATCCCTGGCTGGACGCCGGCATCGTCTCCATGAGCACGCTGCACTACCGCACCGATCCGGCGTACTGGCGGCAGTGGTTCCCCGCCGATTTCATCACGGAGAGCTTTCCCGGTCAGTACCGCAACTGGTTCTACTCGCTGCTGGTCATGGCCGCCGTCCTCGCCGCGGAGGAGCCCTTCCGGACCTGTCTCGGGCACGGCCTGGTGCGGGACGAGCAGGGACGCGAGATGCACAAATCCTGGGGCAACGCCATTGAGTTCAACGAGGCCGCCGATCGGGCCGGCGTGGATACGATGCGCTGGTTGTACGTGTCCCAGAACCCGGCCCAGAACCTCAACTTCGGCTATGGGATCCTGGACGACGTCCGCCGGCGCTTCATCATCCCGTTGTGGAACGTCTTCGCCTTCCTGGTGACCTACGCCAGCCTGGAGACCTTCGAGCTCGGCGACCTGCTCCGCCAGCCGCCCCAGGTGGGGACCCTGGACCGCTGGTTGCTCTCCCGCCTGACCCGTGTCGTCGGGACGGTCGCCGAGCGTCTCGACGACTACGACCCCCAGGGCGCCAGTCGGGTCCTGGAAGCCTTCGTCGACGACCTCTCCAACTGGTACGTGCGACGGTCGCGCCGCCGCTTCTGGAAGAGCGGGGCCGACGAGGACAAACGGGCGGCGTACTACACGCTGTACCGGACGATGCGGACCCTGACCCTCCTGCTCGCCCCCTTCATCCCGTTCCTGGCGGAGCGTCTGTACCAGGACCTGGTGCGGGTCGTCGAACCCGACGCCCCCGTCAGTGTCCACCTCTGCGACTTTCCCGAACCGGTGGAGGCGTGGCTCGACGACCAGCTGGAGGCCGAGATGGACGCCGTCCGCCGTCTCGTAACCCTGGGACGGGCCGCCCGCGGCCAGGCCAGACTCAAGGTCCGCCAGCCGCTGCCCGCCGTGCTCCTCGTCACGAAGTCCGCCGGGCTGCGGGAGCGGGCGGACCTGCTGGACATCCTGGCCGACGAGCTGAACGTGAAGGCGGTCCGGTTCGTGGACGACCCGGGCCGCTATGTCACCTTCGAAGTCAAGCCGCGGTTTGAGGTCCTGGGCCCTCGCTACGGCGCCGTGGTGCAGGCGATCGCCAGGCAGCTGCGGACCCTCGATCCGGGCGCGGCCCTCCAGGCCCTGGCCCGCGACGGCCGCCTCCGGCTCTCCGTGGACGGACGGGACGTCGTGCTGACGCCGGAGGAGCTGGAGATCCGGATGCAGAGCACCCGGGGCTACGCCGCCGAAGGAGCCGACGGGGAGTTCGCCATCCTGGAGACCGCGTTGACCCCCGACCTGGTGCTGGAAGGCCGGGCCCGCGAGCTGGTGCACCAGGTGCAGACCCTGCGCAAGGAGCTCAACCTGGCCGTGAACGATCGCATCGTGCTCCACTACGAGGGCCCGCTCCAGGACCTGCTCGCCGCCCACCGGGAGTACATCATGCGGGAGACCCTGACGGTCGAGGTGCGCGAGGGGGTGCCGGCGGGGCAGCCGGCCCGCACCCTGCAGCTGGACGGGGCGCAGGTCCGTCTGGCTCTGGCGCGCCACGGGCCGTAGCCTCCTGCGACTTCGGCAGGAACCCCGCGGGCAGGACAGAACACAGGACGGCGCGCGGCACGTCCGTGCCCCCGCTACCGGGAGCCATCATCGTGGCAGAGAAGATCATCGGTGTGCTCGGCGGGCTCGGCCCCTGGGCCACGGCGGACCTGTTCGAGAAGATTCTTCGCCTCACCCCGGCCCGGCGCGATCAGGATCACCTGCGCGTCATCATCGACAGCAACCCCAAGGTTCCGGACCGCTCTGCGGCCATTCTGGGCCGGGGGGAGGATCCGACCCCCGAGCTCGTCGCCACGGCGCGCAACCTGGAGCGCGCCGGGGCCGACCTGCTCGTCATCCCGTGTAACACGGCCCACGCCTTCTACGGGGCGATCGCCGCTGCGGTGAGGATCCCCGTGCTCCACATCATGGAAGAGGTGGCTGCCGAGGCGCGGCGCCTGATTCCCGGACTGCGCCGGGCGGGGGTGCTGGCCACGACGGCGACGATCGCCGCCGGGCTGTACCACCGCGCCTTCGAGGCGATCGGCGCGCAGGTGCTGACTTCGGACGAGGCCGCGCAGCAGATCGTGACCCGGCTGATCTACGGCGTCAAGGCCGGCCGGCGCGACGCGGAGGCCAGGGGGCAGGCCGCCGCGATCGCCCGGGACCTGATCCGGCGGGGCGCTCAGGCGATCGTGCTGGGGTGCACCGAACTGCCGTTCCTCCTGCAGCCCGGGGAGGTCTCCGTCCCTCTGCTGGACAGCAACCTGATTCTCGCCCAGGCCGCGGTGCGCAGTGCCCTGGCGCCCGCCGGGGTGCCGCGGCGCCAGGGCTTGCCAGGGCAGAAGTCATCGGATACACTACCGTCAGTCTGGCAGCCGGTGGCCCCCGCAGTCACCGCTGTTGCGCCTTGGAGGGGACGGGATGGCACCGAGGACCGCCAGGTCAGCTCGCACGAAGACCGGAGTGCGGCGCGGGGGACGCGTGACCACGGCAGCCGGGCCCAAGGCCGCGGGGGGGAAGAACGCCCGCCCGTCGGCGCCGGCACGGAGTCCGGCGAAGGCTCGTCCGCTCACGAAGAAGGAGCTGGCCGAGTTCCGCCGCCAGCTGGAGGAGGAGCGGACGCGCCTGCTCGAGGAACTCGAGGCCATGGAGGAGCACACCCCCGAGGTCGAGGATCAGGTGGGGATGGACATCGGGGGCGGCTACGACGAAGATCTCGCCGACGTGGCCAGCAACACCTTTGAGCGCGAGAAGGGGCTGGCCCTGGAGAGCAGTGTGCAGCAGATGCTGGCCCAGGTGGAGGACGCCCTGAGCCGGATCGACGAGGGCACCTACGGTTTCTGCCAGCGCTGCGGCGATCCCATCGATATCGCGCGGTTGCGGGTGCTCCCCTTCGCCACCCTGTGCATCCGCTGCAAGGAGCTGGAAGAGCGGTCCAACGGCGGACGCTGATCCTCCTGGGGACGGTGGTCGTGGCCGATCAGGCCGCGAAGCTCATCGTGGCCGCCCGGCTCCCCCTCGGCCACTCGGTGCCCGTGGTGCCGGGCCTGTTGGCGTTTACCCACACGCAGAATCGCGGCGTCGCCTTCGGGCTGCTGGACGGTGTCAGCCTGCTGGTCCCCGCCGCCGTGACCTTGACCCTGTTGTTGCTGCTCTTCTACAATGAGGCGCGGTGGATACGCCGCCCGATGACGCAGGCGGCGTTTGCCTTGCTGGGCGGGGGCGCGGTCTCCAATCTCACGGACCGCATCCGGGTCGGGGCCGTGGTCGACTTCATCGACGTGCACCGCTGGCCCGTCTTCAACCTGGCCGACGCCGCCGTCAGCGTCGGCGCGCTGCTGCTGGTCCTCACACTGCTGCGGGGTGAACGATGAAGCCGATCCTGATCAGGCTCGGGCCCTTTCCCATCTCTTCGTTCGGCCTGTTCCTGTTGGGCGCGTTTCTGGTGGGCATCGCCGTGGTCCGCCGCCGGGGGAAGGAGATCGGGATCGACCCTTCCCGCATGCTGGATGCGGCGCTGTACATGATCATCGGCGGCATCGTCGCCGGTCGGATCGGATACGTCCTGGCGAACCTTTCCGCCTTCGCCAGGGCTCCGCAGACCATGGTCACCATCTGGCGCGACTCCGGCCTGACCTTTTACGGCGCGCTGGCCGGAGCGGTGCTGGTCGGCGCCTTCTACGCCCGCCGACTGCAGGTGCCGCTGCGCGCCTTCCTGGACCTCTTCGCTCCGGCGCTGGCCCTGGGCTACGCCGTGGCCATGATCGGGGCGCTGCTGCACGGTCTGTACCTGGGCCGTCCGACCGGCGTCCCGTGGGCCGTCCAGATGTTTCTGGAGCGGCGCCATCCCACGCCCATCTACCTTCTGCTGGCCTCCCTCGGCAGTTACGCGGTGCTGCGGGCGCAGGAGCGGCGCGGGCCGCCAGCGGGCATGCTCTTCGTGCTGTGGGTGCTGCTGCTGGCGGTGAGCCGATTTGCCGTCGAGTTCTTCGTGGAGAGCCCGACCGTCGGTTCCTCCGGGCTCACCCTCGCCCAGGCGGTGAACGCCCTGGTCGCGGTGCTGGCCGTGGCAACGCTGGTTGTGCTGGCCCGGGTCGTCCCCGCACAGCCGGCGGCCGCGGCGGGTCCGCCGGAGATGCCTCCGGCGTCCTGAGGCGACGCCGACGCCGGAGCAACACCGCTTCCTCGTGGACGCTGTGCACGCCGGCCTCCGGCTCGACACCTTCCTGGCCGGGCGCGTCCCGCTCTCCCGCTCCCAGATCCAGGCCCTCATCGCCTCCGGGCACGTGACCCTCGACGGGAGGGTCGTCAAGCCGGCGACGAAGGTGCGCGCCGGACAGCAGGTGGAGATGGTCGTTCCGGCCCGGGAACCCGCCGCGGTCATTCCCCAGGCGCTGCCGCTGGAGATCGTCTACGAGGACGAGGACCTGCTGGTGGTCAACAAGCCCGCCGGGCTGACGGTGCACCCGGGGGCCGGGCGTCCCTCGGGCACGCTGGTCAATGCGCTCGCCGCGCGCGTCCCCGGGCTGCTGGCCCTGGGCGGTGGGTTGCGCCCCGGGGTGGTGCACCGGCTGGACAAGGACACCTCGGGCCTGCTGGTGGTGGCCAAGACCGAGCGGGCCTTCCGGGCGCTGCAGCAGCAGGTCGCCTCGCGGGCGATGCGCAGGACCTATCTGGCCCTCGTGCACGGGGTCGTGCCTTCCGAAGAAGGCACGATCGAGGCGCCGATCGGCCGCCATCCCCGCCTCCGGACGCGGATGGCCGTGGTCCCGGGCGGCCGTCCGGCCATCACGCGGTACCGGATCGTCGAGCGGTTTCCCGCCCACACCCTGATCGAGGCCGAACTGGTGACGGGACGGACCCACCAGATCCGAGTGCATTTCGCCCACGTCGGCCATCCCGTGGTGGGCGATCCCGTCTACGGCGGCCGCCGCCCGTCCCTGGGCATCGGCCGCCAGGCCCTGCACGCCTGGCGGCTGGAGGTCTCTCATCCGGTCTTTGGGCAGCTCCTGCGCTTCGAGGCCCCTCCGCCGGCCGACTTTCTCGCCGCCGTGGCGCGGGCCCGCGCGGAGGGGCCGCCGCCGCTCCGGCGAAGTGGAGGGCGCGCCCCATGAGTCCGGCGATGCGCGAGAAGGCGAAGGTGATGGACGCGGACGCCATGCGCCGCGCGGTGGTGCGGATGGCCCACGAGGTCCTCGAGCGCAACAAGACGGCCTCGAATCTGGCCATCGTCGGGATCCGGACCCGCGGCGTGCCGCTGGCCAGCAGGCTGGCCGCGGCCATCGCCCAGATCGAAGGCATCTCCGTGCCCGTGGGGGCGCTGGATACTCGCCCGTTCCGGGACGACCGTCCCACGGGCACACCCGCATCCGCTCCCGTCGTCCTCCCCTTTGCGGTGGCGGACAGGATCATTGTTCTTGTCGATGACGTCCTCTACACCGGCCGGACGGTGCGGGCCGCCCTGGACGGGCTGATCACGCTCGGGCGGCCGCGGGCGATCCAGCTGGCCGTCCTCGTGGACCGGGGCCACCGGGAGCTGCCGATCCGCCCGGATTTCGTGGGGAAAAACCTTCCCACCTCGTCGCGCGAGCACGTCGCCGTCCGGCTGGCGGAGATCGACGGCATCGACGAGGTCGTGATCGAAGAACCCGCTTAGCGGTCGTTACGGAAGTCCCGGCACCACCCGCACGGTGCGCTCCCGCTCGTAGGTCACCACCCCCGGCCGGCCGCCGGCCGGCTTGCGCACGTACCGCCGCAGGGTGCAGTCGACGGCGACGCGGCCCGAGGAGCGCGCCCGGCTGAAATAGGCGGCGATCGCCGCGGCCTGCAGGATCTCCTCCTCGCGGGCCGGCCGCCCGCCGGTGCGCAGGACGACGTGCGCACCGGGGACGCCGCGGGCGTGGAACCAGAGATCGTCGGCGCGGGCGACCTCGAAGGTGAGGCGGTCGTTCTCCCGGTTGGTCCTGCCCACCAGCACCGTGGCGCCGCCGGGGAGGGGGAAGGCGCGCGGCGCCGTCGCCGCCGCCACTCGCCGCCGGGGACGGCGCACGTAGCCTTCCTCCGCCAGCTCGTCGCGCAACGCCCGCAGGTCGTCCGCGGCGGCGGCGGACTCCACCAGGGCCAGGCTGCTCTCCAGGTAGGCGCGCTCGGCGTCCAGCTCCTGCAGCCGCCTCTCCAGCTGGGGCCGGGCCCGCCGCATCCTCGTGTAGCGGGCAAACAACGCGTTGGCGTTCTCGACGGCCGTGAGCCGCGGGTCGAGCGGGATCGCCACCGGCGCCCCGTCGTACCCGGGCACCACGACCTGCGCCGCACCGGGGGCGATCTGCGAGGCATAGGCCAGCAGCAGCTCCCCGCGCCTGCGCACCTCCTCGCCCTCTGCCGCTTCCTGCAGGTTGCGCCGCACCTCGCCCTCGGCGCGATCCACATCGGCCAGCGCTTCCCGGAGCGTCTTCTCCAGCCGGGCGCGCAGGTCGTCGACCTCACAGGAGGCGCGCGCCGCCGCCGTGACCCGCGCCACAGCCTCGCTCATCGTGGCCGTGCGCTCCATCCGCAGCCCCCTGACGTGGACCAGGGGAAAGGGGGCGTACCCGCGCAGGGTGTCTGCGGCGTAGTAGATGACCGGCTCAAAGGCGCCTCGGGCAACGAGATCGGCCAGCTCCCGCAGGACGCGCAGGAGATCCGCCGCGCGCTCGGCCGCGTCCCGGGCCGGCGCCGTCGCCGGCAGGCTGGCCCGGGCCACGACCTCCCGGGCCATCGTCGGGCTGATGCCGAAGAGGAGTGCCGGGAGCCGCTCGGCGATCGGTCCCTCCTCCGCCTCCAGGATGGCGCGGAGGACAGGCTCGCTCAGCTCCCCGGGGCTCGGGCGCCCGGCCGTCGGTGGGCGGTAGACCGACCCGGCGCTCAGGTCCCGCCCCGCAGATCGCGCGGGAGCCCTCAGCGTGCCGGCGACGACGCCGTCCTCCACAAGGATGAGGTTGCTGGCCGGGCCCCTGATCTCCGCCACCAGCGCGGGAGTCCCCAGATCGGACTGGAAGCCCAGGGTGAGGACCCGTTCAAAGGGAGGACAGCGCACCGACACGAGCCGGGCGCCTTCCAGACGGCTGTGCAGCAGCTGGGCGAACGGTCCCCGTCGGGCCTCCCCCGGCGGCGCGAGCGCGAGATGGATCCGGGCCCACTGCGGGTGGACGGAGCACAGCAGGGCGAGCGCGCGTGCGGCGCGGAACTCGAGGAGGACCTCGTGGGGGTCGTCCTGGCTGATCCGTCGCAGGCGGCTGCCGATCAGCGTGGCCAGGTCGGCGGCCACGGCGGCGAGCACGACGCTGTCGAAGGAACCGATGGGCCGCATCCCGACCTACGATACCACAGCGAACAGGACTCCCTCGCCGCCGACAAGAAGCACAGTGCTGATGATCCGCAGCATGACCGGCTACGGTCGGGCCGAGGTGCACACCCTGTTGGGCCGGTTCACCGTGGAGATGCGTTCGGTGAACCACCGCTTCGGCGAGATCCTGGTGCGGCTCCCGCGCGACCTGGCCGCGCTGGAAGACCGGGTGCGCGCGGTGGTGCAGGAGCGCGTGTTGCGGGGCCGGGTGGAGGTCACTATACTCAGGGAGGACCGCGCGCCCCGCCCCAGGTCGGTGCGCGCGGACCTCGAGCTGGCTGCGGCCTATGCGCAGGCGTTGCGGGAGCTGGCCGCCGCCCTGGGCGTCCCGAACGCGGTCAGCCTGGCCCAGATCGCCGCGTATCCCGACGTGCTCCGGGTGGAGGAGACGAAGGACGATCTCGAGGCGCTCTGGCCCGACCTGGCGACGGCGGTGCGGGCCGCCGCGGCGGACCTGGTGGAGATGCGGGAAGCGGAAGGACGCCGACTGGCCCAGGATCTGGAAACGAGACTCAGCCGCCTGGAAGAGCTCGGCGTCGTCGTGGAGCGGCGCTCCCGCGATGCGGTGGGCGAGTACGCGGCGCGGCTGCGGGAACGGATCCGGCAGTTGCTGGGAGAAGTGCCTGTGGATGAGCACCGCCTGGCCGCGGAGGTGGCCATCTTCGCCGAGCGCAGCGACGTCAGCGAGGAGGTGACCCGTCTGCGCAGCCACATCGCCCAGTTTCGCCAGGAGCTGGCCCGCGCCGAGGGCGCCGTGGGGCGGCGGCTGGAATTCGTCCTGCAGGAGATGGGCCGGGAGGTCAATACCACCGGCGCCAAGGCCAACGACCTGGAGATCACCCGCGCGGTGATCGCCATGAAGGGCGAGCTGGAAAGCATGCGCGAGCAGATCCAGAATGTGGAGTGAACCCCGCCTGATCAACATCGGCTTCGGGAACATCGTGGCCGCCAACCGCATCATCGCCATCGTCGCCCCCGACTCCGCCCCCATCAAACGCATCATCCAGGAGGCGCGCGACAAGGGTGCGCTGATCGACGCCACCTACGGCCGCCGGACCCGCGCCGTGGTCATCACGGACAGCGGTCACGTCCTGCTCTCCGCCGTGCAGCCGGAAACCGTGGCCCACCGCTTCACCTCCCGGGAGGGCGAGGAGGCGGCGGAGTGACGCCGCCCGGCGTATGATCGTCGCCATCGCCGGTCCCATCGGGGTCGGCAAGAGCACGGTGGCCCGGGCGCTGGCCGACCGGCTCGGGTACCGCTACATCTCCGGCGGCGAGGTCTTCCGCCAGATCGCCCGCGAGCGCGGCATCTCCGTGGTGGAGGTGAACAGGCTCGCCGAGACCGATCCGGAGCTGGACCGCGCGCTCGACCGGCGCCAGGCGGAGCTGGCCCGCGCGGGGAACTGCGTGGTGGAGAGCCGCCTGAGCGGGTGGATGGTGGAGGCCGATCTCAAGGTGTGGCTGCGGGCGCCCGTCGAGGTGCGCGCCGCACGGGTGGCCCGGCGCGAGGGGCTGGAGGTCACCGCGGCGCTGCGGGAGCTGGTGGAGCGCGAGCGCAGCGAGTGGGCGCGGTACAAGGCGCTCTACGGCATCGACATCGACGACCTCACGCCCTATCAGCTGGTGATCGACACGACCCGCTGGAGCGCCGAGGTGATCGCCGACGCGCTGGCCACCCTGGCCCGCACTCTGCTGCTGGAGACCCGCACGCCGTGACGGCCTCCTCGCTGGAAGGACGGACGATCGTCGTCGGCGTGACCGGCGGCATCGCCGCCTTCAAGACGGTGCAGCTGGCCAGTCGTCTGCGCCAGATGGGCGCCGAGGTGCACGTCGTGATGACTCCCGCGGCCGCACGGTTCGTCAGCCCGCTCACCTTCCGCGGGGTGACCGGGCACCCCGTGGTCGCCGACCTGTGGGATCCGGCCAACCCCTACGACGAGCCGCACGTCGCCCTCGGCGAACGGGCCTCGCTCTTCGTCATCGCTCCGGCCACCGCCCACACCATCGCCAAGCTGGCCCTGGGGCTGGCCGACGACCCCGTGTCGGCGACGGCGCTGGCCACGCGCGCCCCCATCCTGCTGGCGCCGGCGATGCACGACGCCATGTACGAGCACCCGGCGACGCAGGAACACCTCAGCACCCTGCGCCGGCGCGGCTGCCACATCATCGGTCCGGAGGTGGGCTGGCTGGCGTCGGGCAAGCAGGGCATCGGCCGGATGGCCGAACCCGACGCCATCGTGGACGAGATCCGCGCCCTCCTGGAGCGGCGCTGACCCGCGGCCTGCCGAGGCCATGCTCGTCGACGTCGCGGTGAACGCGCCGCTGCGCGCGGGGGACCGCGCCTTCACCTTCGCCGTGCCCGAGGCGCTGCAGGACCGCGTGACCGTGGGTCTGCCTGTGCGCGTGCCCTTCGGCCGGGGCCACACCACCGGCTTCGTCGTCGCCCCCGGAACCCGCACCGACCGGCCGCTGCGGCCGATTGCCGGCGTGGACGAGCGGCTCCCCCCGCTTCCCGCCGATCTGGTCGCCCTTGCCCTGTGGATGGCCGACTACTACGTCTGTTCCGTGGGCGAGGCCATCTGGGCCATGCTCCCGCCCCCCGCGGCTGCGGCGCGGGCCCGAGCGGCGGCCGAACCCCTGGGAACGCCGCCGGCGGCCGACGGGATGCCGGCCGCGCCTGAGACCGGCAGGGAACCGCCGGGCCACGGGGACGGGACCGCGCCCGTCGGCGCCCACCTGCGCCGCGACCCTGCGGCCCGGATCGCCCTGATCGCCGACGGCGCCCGCTTCCGCGGGTATGAGGAGGCGCTGCGGTGGCTGGGCGACGGCGACCGGAATGCGATCTTCCTCGTCCCGGAGGTGTCGCAGGCCGAGGCCCTGACCCGGTGGATCGCCCGCCGCAGCGCGCTGGCCACCGTCGTCATGCACGGGGAGTTGCCGGACGCGGAGCGCTGGGCTCTCTGGAGGCGGATCTCCTCCGGCGGCGTTCGGATCGTCGTCGGCACGCGCCTCGCGGTGTTCGCACCGCTGCCCCGCCTGGGCCTGATCGTGATCGACCACGAAGAGGACGCCTCATACAAGGAGGAGCGCGCACCGCGGTATCACGCGCGCCGCGTCGCCGAGGAGCGCGCCGCCCGGAGCCGCGCCGCCCTCCTCTGGGGCACCCCGGCGCCGTCCGCGGAGGTGATGCGGGAGGTCCTGGAGCACCGCGCCCTGGCGGTGGTCGTCCCGCAGGGGCGCCCTCCCGCCGTCGTCCTCAGCAGCGCCAGGTCCGAGCGCGGGCGGCCCGCCAGCCTGATCGGTCCCCGCCTGGAGGAGGGGCTGCGGCGCGTCCTGCCCTGGGGTCGGGCGATCCTCTTCGTGCCCCGACGCGGCTTCGCCGATTTCCTGCTCTGCCGGGAGTGCGGCTGGGTGCCGCGATGCCCGCGGTGCGGCGTGGCCCTGACGTACTACGCCGGACAGCGCCGGCTGCGCTGCCATCTCTGCGGTCGCGAGGAGGGGGCGCCCCAGCTCTGCGCGCACTGCGGAGGCACACAGCTGCGGCCCCGCGGCGTGGGAACCGAACGGGTGGAGCGGGCCGCGCGCCGGTTGTTCCCGTCCCTGCCGGTCTACCGTCTGGATGCCGCCGCCGCCCCGGCGGAGCCCCAGCGACAGCGGATCTGGCGGCGGTTCGGCCGCGCCGGCGGCCTGCTGATCGGCACACAGCTGCTGCTGCGCGGCGTGGGGCAGATCGATGCGGCCGTAGTGGGCGCCATCGGCGCGGACAGTCTCCTCCACCTCCCGGACTTCCGCTCCGCCGAGCGCACCTTCCAGATCCTCCGTCGCCTGGCGTTGCTGGCGCGGGAGGAGATGATCGTGCAGACCTTCGATCCCTCGCACCCGGTCCTGCAGGCCCTGGCGGCGCAGGACGCGGCGGGATTCTACCGCCAGGAGCTCGACCTGCGCCGGCAGTTCCACTACCCGCCCTACCGCACGCTGATCAATCTGGTCATCAGCAGCCCCACGCCCGAGGAGGCCCGGGAGGTCAGCGGGCAGTTCGCCGCGGCGATAGGCGGCGGCGACGTGCTCGGACCGTCCCCGGCACCGCTGGCCCGCGTCCGCGGTCGCTACCGCTTCCAGGTGCTGGTCAAAGAGCGGGACGAGCTGGCCGCGCGGCGCAGCCTAACCGATCTCGTCCGGTCGCGCCCCGTCCCGCGCGGGACGAAGGTCGTCGTGGACGTCGATCCCGTGGAGTTGCTGTAGAATGGAACCCGTGGAGATCGTGACCGTGGACAGCCCCAGGGCCGCCGTCCTGCGCCGCAGGGCCAGACCGGTGGGCAAAGTGACCCCCGAGGTGCGGGCGCTCATCGACGCCATGATCGAGACGATGCGCCGGGCCAACGGTGTCGGGCTGGCCGCGCCGCAGGTCGGCGTCAGCCAGCGGCTCTTCGTCGCCGAGGTGGAGGAGCGGCTGCACGTCGTGATCGACCCGCAGATCGTCAGGATGGAGGGCGAGGAGGTCGGCACCGAAGGGTGCCTGTCCATCCCCGGCATCATCGCCGACGTCCCCCGGGCCCGGCGCGTCGTGGTCAGGGGCAAGAACCGGCGCGGCCGCGGCATCACCCTGGAGGCGGAAGGGCTGCTGGCCCGCGTCATCCAGCACGAGGTCGACCACCTGGACGGCGTGCTGTTCCTGGACCGGGTCGTGGACCGCTCCACGATTCGCGAGGTCGGCGCCACCGCGGAGGTCGAGCCGGCGGAGTCCGCGGCCCCGGCGCCGGCTGGCGGGTGACGCCCCTCCCGATCCGGACGGTCTTCTTCGGCACCCCGGAGTTCGCGGTGCCGTCCCTGCAGGTCCTGCTGGAGACCTGTTCGGTCGTCGCGGTCGTTACCCAACCGGATCGCCCCCGGGGACGGGGTCGGGTCCTGGCCGCTCCGCCGGTGGCCCGAGCGGCCCGCGAGCGGGGCCTTCCCGTCCTGCAACCCGCCCGGCTCAAATCTCCCGAAGTCGTCGAGCAGCTCCGCTCGCTGCACCCGGACCTCATCGTCACCGCGGCCTACGGGAAGATCATCCCCAAGGAGATCCTCGACCTTCCGCCGCTCGGCGCCATCAACGTGCATCCGTCCCTGTTGCCGAAGCACCGCGGCGCGTCGCCCATCAGTGCCGCGATCTTGCACGGGGAGACCACCACCGGCGTCACCATTCTGTTCCAGTCCATGGAGCTCGACGCCGGCGACATCATCCTGCAGCGCGTGGTGCCGATCGCGCCGGAGGACACCGCGCGGACGCTGGAGGCCAAACTGGCCGCCGTGGGGGCCGAGGCCCTGGCCGAGGCCCTCCGCCTGATCGCGGAGGGCCGCGCCCCGCGCATCCCCCAGGATCACGCCCTGGCCAGCTATGCCGGAAAACTGGAAAAGGTCCACGGACGGATCGACTGGACCCGTCCGGCGCACGAGCTCGTCAGCCTCGTTCGGGCCATGGATCCCTGGCCCTCGGCGTATACCTGGCACCGCGGCCGACTGCTCAAGGTGTGGCGTGCGCAGGCGGAACCCGGGAAGGGGGCGCCGGGGACCGTCGTGGAGATCCGGCGCGGGGACGGGTTCACCGTCGGTACCGGGGCGGGCCTGCTGCTGATTCTGGAGGTCCAGCCGGAAAGCGGTCGGCGCATGTCGGCCGGGGAGTTCGCGCGCGGTGCCCGCCTGCGGGTGGGCGAGGTCCTGGCGATGTCCCCTCCGGGAAGACCCGGGTCGGCCGAACTGTTATAATGGGGGCTTGACGGAGGTGAGGCGATGTTCTTCGGGGATCCGACGTACGTCCTGTTGCTGCCGGCCATCATCCTGGCCGTGTACGCGCAGTTCAAGGTGCAGTCCACCTTCCGCCGCTACTCGGAGATCCGCTCCGCCACGGGCTACACCGGCGCGCAGATCGCCCTGGAGCTGCTGCGCCGGCAGGGCATCACCGACGTGAAGATCGAGCCCGTCCAGGGGATGCTGGCCGACCACTACGACCCGCGGGCCAAGGTGCTGCGGCTGTCGCCCGACGTCTACGGCAGCGACTCGCTGGCCGCGATCGGCGTGGCGGCGCACGAGACCGGGCACGCCGTGCAGCACCAGGTGCGGTACGCGCCGCTGGCCCTGCGGTCGGCGATCGTGCCGCTGGCCAGTTACGGGTCGAGCGCGGCCTGGATCCTGTTCCTGATCGGCCTGATCGTCAGCAACCGGGCGCTCATGGACCTGGGCATCCTGATCTTCCTGGGCTACGTGCTCTTCGCGCTCGTCACGCTGCCCGTGGAGTTCAACGCCAGTGCGCGCGCGGTGCAGCTGCTGCAGGGACACGGCTTCGTCCTGCCCCAGGAGGCCCAGGGGGTGCGGGCGGTGCTGAACGCCGCCGCGCTGACCTATGTGGCGGCCGCGGCGATGGCGGTGCTGCAGCTGGTCCGCCTGATCGCCCTGCGCAACATGCGCGACGACTAGGGCACCGGGGTCTCGATGACGACGGTCCGCCGGGCGGCTGCCGCAGCCGCCCGGCGCGCCTCTGGGAAGAGTGCGCGGGAGGCGGCCGTCCAGGTCCTGGCCCGGGTGGAGGCGGGCGAGGCCTTCGCCAACCTTCTGCTCACCTCGGCGCTGGGGCGCGCCCGCCTCGCTCCGTCCGAGGCCGGGCTGGCCACCGAACTGGTCTACGGCGTTCTGCGCCACCGCGCCCGGGTGGACTGGACGCTGGCCGGCGCGCTGCACCGGCCGCTGGAGGACCTCCCCCCGCACATCCGCGCCGTGCTGCGCAGCGGGTGCTACCAGTTGCTCTTCCTCACCCGGATTGCCCCGCACGCCGCGGTCGACGAGGCGGTGTCGCTGGCCCGGGCCTACGGACACCCCGGCACGGCGAAACTGGTCAACGCGGTGCTCCGCCGCGTCGCCGCGGAGGGGGAGCGCCCGCTGCCGGACGGGCCGCCGGCGAAACGCATCGCCGTGGAACACTCGCACCCACGCTGGCTGGTGGAGCGCTGGCTGGCCCGCTTCGGTGTCGAGGAGACCCTCGCCCTGTGCCGGGCCAACAACACCGCCGCGCCGACGACGGCCAGGGTCAATACCCTCAGGATCGAGCCGCAGAGCGCGGAGCAGCGGCTGCGCGGGGAAGGCGTGCTCGTCACGCCGACGCCGCTGGCCGAGGGGATCCGCCTGGACGGGCCGTTCTCCGCGCGGCACCGCCTGGTGGCAGAGGGGCTGCTGACGATGCAGGATCTCGGGGCGATGATCGTCACGCACGTCCTGGATCCCCGGCCGGGCGAGGTGATCATCGACGCCGCGGCGGCCCCCGGAGGGAAGACCACGCACATCGCCGAACGGATGCGGGACCGCGGGCGGATCATCGCCTGTGACATCCACCCGGGCAAGTTGCAGCGGCTCAGCGCGCGGGTGGCGGTGATGGGGCTGTCGTCCGTGGAGGCCCACCATCTGGACGCCCGCCAGGTCGGCCGGATCTTTCCCGAGCGGGCCGACCGCGTCCTGCTCGACGCGCCCTGCACCGGACTGGGGGTGCTGCGCCGGCGTCCCGAGATCAAGTGGCGCGTGCAGCCGGACCACCTGGACGCCCTCGCCCGGTTGCAGCGCGAGATGCTGGACGGGGCGGCCCAGGCCGTGCGGCCGGGCGGTGTTCTTGTGTATAGTGTGTGCAGCACCGAGGAAGAGGAAGGTCCAGG
Organism: Armatimonadota bacterium; assembly: GCA_031459765.1. Taxonomy (NCBI): domain Bacteria; kingdom Bacillati; phylum Candidatus Sysuimicrobiota; class Candidatus Sysuimicrobiia; order Candidatus Sysuimicrobiales; family Candidatus Kaftiobacteriaceae; genus Candidatus Kaftiobacterium; species Candidatus Kaftiobacterium secundum. The sequence goes on from JAVKHY010000007.1 coordinate 113,203, forward strand.
CGTGATCGACGGATTCCTGCGGGACCATCCTGATTTCGGCCTCGAGGGCTTCAGCCTGCCCGGGGACCTCCGGCCGGCCGGCGGCGAGGAGGGGATGGTGATGCTCCTGCCCCACCGCCACGGCACCGACGGGTTCTTCATCGCGCGCCTGAGGCGCCGCCCGGGTTCCTGAGGATGGCCACCTCGCTTCGGGCGCCGGTCGAACTCAAGGGCCTGACGGTGGCGGAACTGGAAGCCTTCGCCCGCGAGCAGGGCGAGCCGGCCTACCGCGGCCGGCAGCTCGCCCGCTGGCTCTACCGGGGCGGGGTCACCTCCTTCGCCGAGATGACCGATCTGCCGGGCCGACTGCGCGGCCTTCTGGCGGAGCGGGCGCATCTGCTGACCCTGTCGCCGGAGGCGGCAGTGAGCGCCGACGGTGGCGACACCGTCAAGTACCTGATCCCGCTCGGCGACGGCGGCTCCGTGGAGACCGTGTTCATGCGCTACGCCGACGGCCGCCGCAGCGTGTGCCTCTCCACTCAGGTCGGCTGCGGGATGGGCTGCACCTTTTGCGCCACCGGCCTGGCCGGTCTGACGCGCAACCTGAGCGCTGCGGAGATCGTGGAGCAGGTGCTGCTGGTGCAGCGCGAGCAGCGGACGGCCGTGACCAACGTGGTCTTCATGGGGATGGGCGAACCCCTGGCCAACTACGCCGCCACCCTGCGCGCCGTGCGCATCCTCAACGCCCCCTGGGGTCTGGGCATCGGCATGCGGCACCTCACGCTCTCCACCGTGGGGCTGGTCCCCCAGATCCGGGCCCTGGCCGGCGAGCGACTCCAGCTGACCCTCGCCGTCTCGCTCCACGCCCCCGACGACGAGCTGCGCAGTGCGCTGGTGCCCGTCAACCGTCGCTGGCCGATCGCCGACCTCCTCGAGGCCTGCCGCGACTACGTGCGTCAGACCGGGCGACGGGTCTCCTTTGAGTACGTGCTGCTGGAGGGAGTCAACGACCGGCCCGAGCAGGCCGCGCATCTCGGCCGGCTGCTCACCGCCGCCGCCCGGAAGGCCGGAGGGAGTCCGGGGCGGTACTGGCACGTGAACCTGATCCCCTGGAACCCCGTCGCCGGCCTGCCGTACCGCCGGCCGTCCCGGGCGCGGGTCGACGCCTTCGCCGCCGCGCTGGCCGCCATGGATGTCCCGGCGACGATCCGCCTGGAACGCGGCGTGGAGATCGCCGCGGCCTGCGGACAGCTCCAGCGGACGCGCGGGTTGCCGCCGGCCCCCCCGCCGCAGGGCGGACGCTCGGCGACCGGCGAACTCTCCGGTGAGGACGCGCATCAATCATGATCGCCGCGGGATCCCTGGTGGCGGGGCGCTACGAGATCCTGGACCGGATCAGCGAGGGCGGCATGGCCACCGTCTTCCGCGCCCGGCGCCTGACCGACGGCCAGGTGGTGGCCCTCAAGATCCTGCGGGAGCAGCTTGCCTCCGACAGCGAGTTCCTCGCCCGGTTCGAGCGCGAAGCCCGGGCGGTCAGCGCCCTCTCCCATCCCCACATGGTGCGTGTCTTCGACAGCGGGGCGGACGGCAACGTGCACTTCATCGCCATGGAGTACGTGGACGGAGAGAACCTCAAGGACCTCATCCGCCGGGAGGGACCCCTGCCGCCGGCGCGGGCCGTGGAGATCGCCGCGCAGGTGGCCGACGTGCTGGAATACGCCCACGCCCACGGCATCGTGCACCGCGACATCAAGCCGCAGAATATCCTGCTCACCCGCGACGGGCAGGTCAAAGTGACCGATTTCGGCATCGCCCGGGCGATGAGCGCGGCGACGATCACCCACACCGGCACGGTGCTGGGATCGGTGCAGTACCTCTCGCCGGAGCAGGCCCGGGGCGCGCCGGTGGGGCCGTCCACCGACATCTACTCCCTCGGCATCGTGCTCTACGAGATGGTCACCGGGACGCTGCCCTTCGACGGCGACTCCCCCATCGCCACCGCCCTGGCGCACGTGAACCAGCCGCCCCCTCCGCCGCGCAGCCGCGCGCCCATGCTGCCCGTGCGCATCGAGGGCATCATCCTCTTCGCCCTGGCCAAATCGCCCTCGCGGCGGTACCGCTCGCCGGGCGAGATGCGCGGCGACCTGCTGGGCGAGACCGATCTGTGGAGCCTGGTCTCCCCGCACACGTTTCTGGAGCAGCCGGATCTGCCCCCGGCCGAGGTGTCCCCGCCGCGGCCAGGGCGCCGGGTGCGCGCTCCCGCCGTCGCCCTGGCCGCCGCCCTCCTCCTCCTGGGCGGCCTGTGGAGCGGCTGGCGGGCCTTCACCAGGTATCTCTCGGTGCCGGAGGTCGCCGTGCCCGGGCTCGTCGGCTGGCCGCTGCCGGCGGCGCAGCAGATGGTCGAGTCGGTGGGGCTGAGCCTGGTCGTGCGCGAGCGCGTCTACAACTCCGCCGTTCCGGCGGAGGCGGTCATCAGCCAGGATCAGCCGCCGGGCAAGGCCGTGAAGCGCGGCCGCGTGATCGGCGTCGTCGTCAGCCTGGGGCCCGAGATCGTGCTGGTGCCGGACGTCCAGCGGCGCTCGCTGATGGAAGCGCGCCTGTTGATCGAGCAGCGGCGCCTCGTCGTCGGCGAACTCCGGGAGCAGTTCGACGAGGAGGTGCGCGGGGGATTCGTCATCGCCCAGGATCCCCAGCCGGGCGCCCGTGTTGAGCGCGGCCGTCCCGTCAACCTCGTCGTCAGCAAGGGCCCACCGCGCGTGGAGATGCCGCCCCTGGTGGGCCGGCCCCTCCACGACGCCCGGCGCATTCTCCAGGACCTCGGGATCACGCTGAGCGAGGTGCGGAGCGCCGCGACGACGGAGGTCGACCCGGGCATCGTCATCGAGCAGTCCCCGCGGGCCGGCACCCGGATCCGTCCCACGGACCGGGTCGCCGTGGTCGTAGCCACGCGGCCCGGCGAGGAGAGCACGCCGCCGCCCACGCCGGTGGTCACGGCGCAGCCGGAACCTTCCGGAAGCGCGGAGGAGAAGGTGACGCGCGTGCAGGTGGTCGTGCCCGAGGGCGATCCCCAGCAGACGGTGCGCATCGTGGTCATCGACGAGCAGGGGGTGCGGACGGTCTTCGAGCGCGCCCTGCCGCCCGGAGCCCGGGTGGAAGAGACCATCCGGACGCGCGGGTACACCATCATCCAGATCTTCGTACAGAACCGCCTGATCCAGGAGGTCCGCCCCTGATGCGCGAGGTGCGGCTGTCGGCCAGCATCCTGGCCGCCGACTTCACCCGTCTGGGCGACGCCGTCGCCGCGGCGGAGCGCGGCGGCGTGGACTGGATCCACATCGACGTGATGGACGGCCGGTTCGTGCCGGAGATCACCATCGGGGCGGTCATCGTGGAAGCGGTCCGCCGCGTCACCCGCCTGCCCCTCGATGTGCACCTGATGGTCGCCGAACCGGAGCGCCACATCGCCCGCTTCATCCGCGCCGGCGCCGCCTCTCTCACCGTGCACGCCGAGGCGGCCGCGGACCTGCTCCAGGCGGTCCGTCAGATCAAAGCGGCGGGCGCGCGGGCCGCGGCGGCGGTCAACCCCGCCACGCCGGCGGAGGCCCTCCTGTCCGCGCTGGACGAGGTGGACATGGTCCTGGTGATGACCGTGCATCCGGGCTATGCCGGCCAGGCCTTCATTCCGGACGTGCTGCCCAAGGTGCGCCAGGTCCGGAGCTGGCTGGACGCCCGCCCCCGCGCCGTCCATCTGCAGGTCGACGGCGGGATCAACGAGACGACGGCCAAAGAAGCGATCGCGGCGGGAGCCGATGTGCTCGTGGCGGCCCAGGCCATCTTCAACGGCCCGGGCGGCATCGAAGCCTCGGTGGCCCGCCTGCGGGCGGCGGCGACGCGGCGCGCCTGACCCCGTGGCCGGCCTGGCGTTCGTCACCCATCCCGACTGCATGAAGCACCTCACCGGTCCGGGGCACCCCGAGCGGCCGGAGCGCCTCCGGGCCGTGCTGGACGCGGTGGGGGAGGCGGAGGACCTCGAACCCCACCTGCAGCGGCTCAGTGCGGAGCCGGTGGATGAGGAGGTGCTGCGCGCCGTCCACACGCCGCAGTACATCGAACAGGTCCGCCGGATCGCCGCGGAGGGGGGAGGGGCGCTGGATCAGGACACCGTGGTGTCGCCGGCCTCCTTCGACGCCGCGCGTCTGGCGGCGGGTGCCGCGGTGGAGGCCGTTCGCGCCGCGCCGGGCACCGATCGCCGGGCCGCCTTCGCCGCCGTCCGGCCTCCGGGACATCACGCCCTGCCGGGGCGGGGGATGGGGTTCTGTCTCTTCAACAACGTGGCCTGCGCCGCGGCCGTCGCCCAGCACCAGCTGGGCCGGAGGCGCGTCCTCATCCTGGACTGGGACGTGCACCACGGCAACGGCACGCAGGAGATCTTCTACCGCAGTCCCGCCGTCCTCTATCTCTCCCTCCACCAGGAGCACTGGTATCCGGGAACGGGGGCGATGGATGAGACGGGCGCCGGCGACGGGGTCGGGTTCACGATCAACATCCCTCTCCCCGCGGGCACCGGGGATGGGGGGTACCGCCACGCCTTCGAAGAGATCGTCCTGCCTGTGGTCACGGCCTTCGCACCCGAGGTGGTGCTGATCTCCGCGGGCTACGACGCGCACATCGACGATCCGCTGGGCGGCATGGCCCTCACCGCGCGCGGCTTCTACAACCTCACCGCGCTCGTGCGGGCGGCCCACGCCGGTCCCGTGGTCCTGGTGCTGGAGGGGGGCTACGCGCTCCCGCAGCTGGGCCGCAGCGTCGTGGCCACGCTGGGCGCACTGGCCGGTCGCCCCGCCCCGGAGGCGCCCCCCGCCGACGAGCTTCCCTACACCACGGTCAGCGCGCGGGTCCGGGCCGTGCGCCGGATTGTGCGGAACTACTGGAACATCTGAGACAGAGGGATTCGCCGGCGGGCCGCCGTAGGCCGTAGTGCCGATGGGCCTGTCGGGGAGGGTGGTGGAAACCGAGATCCGCGTGCGCTACGCCGAGACCGACGCGATGGGCGTCGTGCACCACGCCGCCTATTTCGTGTGGTTCGAACTCGGCCGGACGGAGTACACACGGGCCGTCGGGCTGCCCTACCGTCAGGTGGAGGAGGGTGGGACCCGCCTGGTGGTGGTGGAAGCGGCGGCGCGATTCCGGCGCCCGGCGCGCTATGATGATATTGTTGTAGTGCGGACGGCGGTGCGCGACGTGAGTAAAGCCACGCTGACGTTCGGGTACGAGGTGTGCACGCCGGACGGCAGGGTGCTCGCGGAGGGGCAGACGGTGCATGCCGCCACCGACCGGAGCGGTCGGCTGCGTCGGATCCCCGAGGACGTCCGCACGGCGCTGACGGCCGGGGGGAGGAACCGCCCTGCGCAACGCGAATAACGGTGTCGCCGCATCCGCGGATCCCTGGGCCGGTGTCCCCCCGCCGACGCGTCCGCCGTCTTTCCCGCAGGCGTCGGGACGCAGTGCGCGGCGGGGGACGAGGTGGCAGGATCGATGAGCGAGGAACGGCAGACTGTTGAGGCCCCGGAGCGCGAGGAGAAGGTGGACCTCGCCCGGGTGCCGCGTCTTGCGGAGCGGCAGATCGTCACGGGGACGGTGGTGCGCGTCGACACCGAGGGCGTGCTGGTGGACGTGGGCGCCAAGTCCGAGGGCCTCATCCCCGCCCAGGAGATGTCGCGCCCCGGCGCCACCGCCGAGGTGAACGTGGGCGACCGGATCGACGTGATGGTCCTCCGCGCCGAGGGAGAGGAGGGGAACATCATCCTCTCCAAGCGCCGGGCCGACGTGGAGATGGCGTGGCGGCGCGTCCAGGACGCGCAGCGCTCCGGTGCCATCCTGCACGCCATGGTCGTGGACAAGGTGAAGGGCGGCCTGGTGGTCGATCTCGGCCTGCGCGGGTTCGTGCCCGGCTCCCACGTCGATCTGACCCAGGCCAAGGGCCGGCGCTTCGAGTGGTTCGTCGGCCAGTCCATCCCCCTCAAGGTGCTGGAGGTGGACCGCGGCAAGGGCCGCGTCGTCCTCTCCCACCGCACGGCTGTGGAGGAGCTGCGCAAGAAGGCCAAGGAGGATCTCCTCGCCCGGCTCGAGGAGGGGCAGGTCGTGGAAGGGACGGTGAAACGTCTGACCGACTTCGGCGCCTTCATCGACCTGGGCGGGGCCGACGGCCTGCTCCCCATCAGCGAGATGTCCTGGACCTACATCAAGCACCCCTCCGAGGTCCTGCGCCGCAACCAGCACCTGCGCGTGCAGGTCCTCCGGGTGGACCGGGAGAGCAAACGGATCTCCCTGGGCCTGAAGCAGATCCTGGACGATCCCTGGCGAGGGGTGCAGCAGCGCTATCGGACGGGCGACGTCGTGCGCGGCAAGGTGGTCCGGACCGTCGCCTCCGGCGCCTTCGTGCGGTTGGGCGATCTGGACGCGTTCTTGCCTATCTCTGAACTGGCGGAGCGGCGCGTGGCCAAGGTGGAGGATGTGGTCAAGCCCGGCGACACCGTCGAAGCGCTGGTGGCCGAGATCCGGCCGGAGGAACGGCGGATGACGCTGTCCATCCGCAGGCTGGAGCGTGACCGGGAGCGCCGTCGGGTCCGCGAGACGCTCAAGGCCCAGGAGGACGAAGGCCGCGTGACGATCGGCGAGATCGCCGGGGCCCTGCTTCAGCAGGCGGTCGGACCGCGTCCCGACGGCGAGGGGGAGTCCTCGGGACCGTAGTCGGGTCCGGACGGCAGGCTCCCGGCCGCGGCCCTGTTCATGCCCGGGAGCAGACGGTAGAATAGGGACGCGTCGGGGAGTGGCGCAACTTGGCCAGCGCGCACGGTTCGGGTCCGTGAGGTTGCGGGTTCAAATCCCGCCTCCCCGACCAGGCTTCAGGCAGGATCCTCACCCCGTGTGCAGCCAGGTGACGATGTGCAGCAGGACGATGCCGGCGTAGATCACGGCCGCCAGACGGACCGCGGTCAGGGTGCGCGGGTGCAGGCGCTGACCGCGGCGCACGACCACCGCGATGGCCAGGGCCAGTCCGGCCAGCGGGCCGAGCTTCATGATGAACGGCCACCACGTGTACAGGTAGGGACGCACCAGCGGATTGGCTTCCAGGAAGGTGCCGCGGCTGAGGCCCAGGTAGGTGAACACCAGGTCCAGCTCGTTGGCGATGACCAGGACAGCGTACCACCGCCACAGCTCGCCGTCGGGCCGTCGCTTGCCCACGCGTCTCCTTCCAGGGGGGCTGGCTCCTGATTCTACGCCCGGACGACGCTTCCTCTCCCGCTCTGCCGCCGTGGTGAAGCCGCTCGGCGCGATCAAGGAGGTCAAGACGACGCTGGGAGGCCAGCGCCAGGAGTTCGCCTGCGCCCTGCTCGACCGGTCCCCCTCCCACGTCGTGGTCTACTACCCCGTCGGCACCCGGCGCCGGGTGGGGAGTCTGCTCCTGCCCAGGGGGACGCAGAGCTTCGGTTATTTCTGGCGGGATCGGCCCTATACCGTCTACCACTGGCTGACGCCGGAAGGCCGGACGCTGGGGTTCTATGTCAACCTGGCCGACCAGGTTGAGTTCCGCCCAGGAGAAGTGCGCTGGCGGGATCTGGCCGTGGACCTCCTCTTCAATGCCGACGGCAGCCGCGTCCAGGTCCTGGACGAGGAGGAGACGGCCGGCCTTCCACCCGACCTGCGGGCAAAGATCGACGCCCTGCGCAACCATGTGCTGACCCACCGCGACGACCTCCTCGCCGAGGTGCGGGGAGCCACCGAGCACCTCCGGCGGCGCGGCCGACGGGGAGGCGCCCTTCGGGGGCGGCAGTGATGCCGTGCGGTCCCGGGGAGGAGAGAGGAATCGGCCGTTCGGGGGCGAAGACGCAGAACTGAGTTTTCGCCCAACTCACCAGCCGACGGGCACGCGCATCGGACTACGGATCGTTCCTGGGGCGAAACGATGCAGGTCTTGCTGGACCGGTCTCTATTTCCGGAGCGGCCCCGCCGCTTTGCCTCCCGAGCTTCTCCCGCCGGCCTGATGACGCGCCCGTTGTGCATCGCCATGTGCAGCGAATCGTACCTCCCCCGCACCAGCGGGGTGGTCCACTCCCTGGCCGCGCTGTCCCGGGCGCTGCGCGACCGAGGGCACCGGGTCGTCATCGCCGCCCCGCGCTATCCCGGCCACACCGACGAGGATCCGGACGTCATCCGCTTTCCCTCCCTGCGGCCCCCGCATCAGCCCGACTTCCCGCTGGCGCTGCCCTACGCGCCGACGGCGTGGCGACGGCTGGACGCGGTCGGGCCCGAGCTGGTGCACACCCACGGCCCGTTCGTCATGGGCGCGGTCGCCCTGCGCTTGGCCCGGCGGCGACGGCTGCCCCTGGTCTTTACCCACCACACCCTGTACGACGAGTACGTGCACTATGCGCCGCTGCTGAGCCGCCGCGTGAGCGCCCCCGCCGTGCGGAGGTTCGTCACGGCCTACGCCAACCGCTGCGCCTGCGTCGTCGCACCCACACGGGCCGTGGCGCAGAGGCTGCGGGAGCAGGGCGTGCGTGCGCGCATCGCGGTGATCCCCACGGGGACGATTGACCTGCAGATCTTCGCCGGTCTCGACCGCGACGGTGTGCGCGGCGCCTACGGGATCCCGCAGGACATCCCCCTGGTGGTCACGGCGAGCCGCCTCGGTCGGGAGAAGAGTGTGTCGCTGGTGCTGGAGGCCTTCGCCCGCATCGCCGCGCGGCGGCCGGGAATGCTGCTGGTCGTCGGCGGCGGGCCCGAAGAGAAGCGCCTGCGGGCCCAGGCGGCCGACCTCGGACTGCGGGAGCGTGTGGTCTTTGCCGGCGCCCTGCCGCACCGGCGGGCGCTGGCCGCCATCGCCGCCGGAGATCTCTTTCTGTACGCCTCCCAGACCGAGACCCAGGGGATCGTGGTCGTGGAGGCGATGGCCGCGGGAGTGCCGGTGGTGGCCGTCGATGCGGCGGGGGTGTCGGAGGCGGTCGCGGACGGTCAGACCGGCCTTCTGGCGCCGGCGGAGGCGGAGGCGCTGGCCGCCCGCGCCCTCGCCCTGCTCGACGATCCGGCCCGGCGGCGGGCGATGGGCGCCGCGGCCCGGGAGGCCGCTCGGGCCTATGCGCTGGACGCGGTCACCGACCGGATGGAGGCGCTGTATGCCTCGCTGCTCGAGAGAGGAGCCTGACGGTGTACCTGAAGCGCCTCGACCTCCACGGATTCAAGACCTTCGCCGACCGCACCGAGCTGGAGTTCACTCCCGGAATCACCGCGATCGTCGGCCCCAACGGCAGCGGCAAGAGCAACATCTTCGACGCCATCCGCTGGGCGCTGGGCGAGGTGGCCTACAGGAGCCTGCGCAGCGGCCGCATGGACGACGTCATCTTCGCCGGCAGCGAGGCCCGCCGGGCGATGGGGATGGCCGAGGTCTCGCTCACCATCAACAACGACTCGGGCCTCCTGCCCGTGGAGTACGCCGAGGTCACGGTGACGCGGCGGGCGCACCGCGGCGGCGAGGGGGAGTACCTGCTGAACATGCTGCCCTGCCGCCTGCGCGACATCCAGATGCTGTTTCTGGGCACGGGGCTGGGCGGGCGCTCCTACTCCCTGATCGGGCAGGGCCAGGTGGACGGTGTGCTCAACGCCGGACCGGACGACCGCCGGGCTCTGCTGGAGGAGGCCGCCGGGCTGGCGCGCTACAAGCGCCGCCGCCGGGAAGCCGAGCGGCGGTTGGCCCATGCCGCCGCCAACCTCCTGCGGGTGGCCGATGTGCTCGCCGAGCTCACCGGACGGATGGAGGCGCTGCAGGCGCAGGCCGAGGCGGCCACGCAATACCAGGCCTACACCAAGGAGATCCGCGAGCTGGAGCTGGCCCTGCAGGTGGACGATGCGCGGCGCACGCTGGTCCTGCTGCGCCGGATCGCGGCGCAGACGGAGAGCATCCGGCGGCAACTGCAGGACCTGGCCGCCCGGGGCGCGGAGACCGGTCGCCGGCTGGACGAAGGCCGGGCGCGCGCCGCCGAGGCGGCCCGGCAGTGGGAAGACACCCAGCGCGCCCTGCTGCAGCTGGTGGGGGATCTCAGCGCGCGCGAGTCGGCGATCCAGGTCGTCGGCGAGCGGATGCGGTCGGCGGAGCTGCAGCGCGAGCGGCTGGTCGCGGAGAGCAGGCGTCTGGAGGCGCAGCACCTGGCCGCAGAGGAGCAGCTGGCGGCGCTGCGCCTCCAGGCCGACCAGCTGACCGTCCGGCGCGACGCCGCGCTGGAGAGGCTGCGCGCAGCGGAGGAGGCGATGGAGGCCGCCGCCGCGGGTGAGCGGGAGAGCGGGGAGCGCCTGGCGGTCCTGCGCGCCGAGATCGCCGACCTGCTGGCGGCCCGGACCAGGACGGGGCACGAGCTGGCCAGGCTGCGCGAACGCGCCGCGGCGCTGGAAGAGCAGGCCGCCGCGCTGCGGGCGCGGGGGGCGGCGCTGGGGGTGCGGGCCGAAGAGGCGGCCGCCGCCGCGTCCCAGTTGGAGACGGCCCTGGACGCGCTCCTCCGCGAGCGCGCCGCCCTGTCCGGCCGCCTGGCCGCCGCATCCGACCAGCGGCGGGCGGTGGAGGAAGAGGCGGGGCGCGTCGATGAGGAGTCCCGCCAGCTGCAGGCGGACCGGCAGGTCGTGGCCCAGACGCTTGAGTTCCTGGAGCAGATGCAGCGACGGCTGGAGGGCTACGAGCAGGGGGTGCGCGAGATTCTCCTGGCCAAGGAGGCCCAGCCGGAACGCTTCGCGGGCATCCGCTATCCCGTCCTGGACCTGCTGCGGGTCGCCGAGCCCCACCGGGCGGCCATCGAAGCGGCGCTGGGTCGGCGACTGTTTTCTCTGGTTGCCGCCAGCGTCGAGGACGTCAAGGGCGGACTGCGGTACCTGCGCGGGAACGGCCGGGGCAGCGCCTCCTTCGTTCCCGAGGAGCTGGTGACGGACCGGCCCCCGCCGGCGGTGCCCACAAGCCCGGGGGTGGTGGGACGGGCCGTCGATCTCGTCGAGCTCACCAACGGCGCCCGCGCGGTCGTCGACGCCCTGCTGGGCGACGTCGTGGTCGTCCGTTCGCTCGACGACGCCCTGGCGCTGCGGGGGCAGGGCTTTTCCGGTCGGCTGGTCACCCTCGACGGTGAGGTGCTGACCCCCGACGGCGTGATCAGCTACCGCGGCGGCCCCGACGGAGGAGCGCCGCTGCTGGGCCGGCGCGAGCAGCTGGCCGCCCTGCGTGAACGGGCCGCGGCGCTGGAGCAGGCGCTGGCGCGAATCGCCTCCCGGCGCAGGGCGCTGGACGATCAGCTCGCCGCCCTGGCCGAGCAGGTCGAGGCCCTGGAGGCGGAGCAGCGCCGGATCGACGATGCCATCGCGCAACAGCAGGCGGCGCTTGCTCCCGTGCAGGTCGAGCTGGCCCGCCTGCCGGAGGAACAGGCCGACGTCGACGGGCGTCTGCGGCAGATCGCCGAGGAGGTGCGGCGGACCGCCGATGAGATCGACCGGCTGCTGGCCGACGACGCCGATCTGGCCCAGACGCTGGCCCGGCGTGAGGAGGAGGCGCAGCAGAGCGCGGCACGGCAGCGCGAACTGGCGGAGCGCGCGCAGGAATCTCGGGGTGTGCTCACCGACGTGCGGGTGGAACTGGCGGAGGTGTCCGGGACGCTGGAAGCGGTGGGCGAGCGCATCGATGCCGCCGCCCGCGCCGCATCCGAGGTGCGGGCCCGCTACGACCACCTGCAGGGGGAGCTGGCTGTTCTGGACGGCGAGCGGCACCTGCTGGCCCACTCCCTGGAGGAAGCCCGGCGGACCCGCGAAGCGCTGGCCCGGGAGCACGAAGCCACCCGCACACTGCTGGGCGCCCTGGAAGAGGAACGCGGCGCCCTGCAGGAGCGGCTGGCGGACCTGGAGGGTGCCTGGCGCCAGATCCAGGATCAGCTTCGGGAGCTCGAAGAGCAGGCGCACCGCCTGGAGGTGCGCCACGCGCAGGTGGAGACCGAATTCGTCGCCGCCACACGCCGCATCGCCGCGGAGTTCGGCACCGCGTGGGAAGAGGTGCGCGAGCTGCGCCTTCCGGTCGGGCGCGACGAAGCCGCGGGTCGCATCGAGGCGCTGCGGGGCCTGGTGGCGGCCCTGGGCCCGGTGAACCTGCGCGCCGTGGAGGAGCTGGCCGCGCTGGCGGCGCGCGTGGAGGCGCTGGGGCGCCAGGCCCAGGATCTGGAGCGTGCCCGCGCGGCGCTCGGCGCGCTGATCCGGCGACTGGACGACGTCCTGCGCGTGCGCTTTGCGGAGACCTTTGAGCGGGTCAACGAAGAGTTCCACCGCCTGTTTGTCCGCCTCTTCGCCGGCGGCGCGGCCCGCCTGCTGCTGGTGGAGGGCGAACCGGGGACCGAGCCGGGCATCGAGATCGAGGCTCAGCTGCCCGGCAAGAAGATGCGCAGCCTGTCCGCACTGTCTGGCGGGGAGCGGGTGCTCGTGGCCCTGGCCCTGATCTTTGCCATGCTCCGCGTCCACCCCAGCCCGTTTTGCATCTTCGACGAGGTCGAGGCGGCCCTCGACGACGCCAACACAGGAAAGTTCGGCCTGCTGCTCCGCGAGCTGGCCGAACGCACCCAGGTCATCATCATCACCCATAACAAGGGCACCATGGAGACCGCCGACGTCCTCTACGGCGTGACGATGGAGAGCCCCGGCGTATCCAAGGTTATCTCGATGCGCCTCACCGGGAAGGGGATGGCCGCGTCCGTCCCGGCCTGACCGGCGGCCCCCCGCGTGCCGTGAACCTGTTCGACCGACTGCGCGCCGGGCTGGCGCGGACCCGCGAGACCTTCACCGCCCGCATCGAGCAGGCGCTGCGGCAGCCCCCCGGCCCCGAGGTCTATCAGGCGCTGGAGGCGGCGCTCATCGAGGGCGATGTCGGCGTGCCCACGACGACGTACATCCTGGACCGCCTGCGCGCCCGCCGCGAGGCCAGGGATCCCGCGACGATCCGCAGGGCGCTCCGGGAGATCATGCAGGAGCTGCTGGGACCGCCCTCCGGGCTCCGGCTCGAGCCCTCGCCCGCGGTCCTGCTCGTGCTCGGGGTGAACGGCTCCGGGAAGACGACCTCCATCGGAAAACTGGCCTGCCGGTTGCGGGCCGAGGGGAAGTCCGTCCTCCTGGCCGCCGCCGACACCTTCCGGGCCGCCGCCATCGACCAGCTGGTGGTGTGGGGTCGGCGGGCCGGCGCAGACGTGATCCGGCACGCACCGGGCGCCGACCCCGCCGCAGTCGTCTACGATGCCGCCCGGGCCGTCCGATCGCGCGGCATGGACGTGCTCATCGTCGACACCGCCGGGCGTCTGCACACGAAGGTGAACCTGATGGAGGAGCTCAAGAAGATCGCCCGCGTCCTCGGCCGGGAGTTGCCGGACGTCGCCGTGGAGCGGCTGCTCGTGCTCGACGCCTCGACGGGCCAGAACGCCATCCAGCAGGCCCGCCTCTTCCACCAGGCGGTAACCGTCACCGGGATCATCCTGGCCAAGCTGGACGGGACGGCGAAGGGCGGGGCGGTCCTCGCCATCGGCCGCGAACTCGGACTGCCGGTCAAGTTCGTCGGGACCGGCGAAGGCCCGGAAGACCTGCAGCCCTTCGATCCTCAGGCCTACCTCGACGCCCTGCTGCCCGGCGGCGCGCCGGCGATTTGACACCTCCTTCGCCGGCGGGCTATACTGGACGGGGTTTGTAAAGGTAATCAGCTTGACAAGAGGCGCCTGCCGTGGCCCGCTCGCTGGGTGAACGTCTGAGGCTGATCCGGTTGTTCGACACCTACGGTCCGCTGCTGACCCATCGGCAGCAGCGGCTGCTGCGCCTCTACTACCACCACGACCTCTCCCTGGGCGAGATCGCCGAGCGGCAGGCCGTCTCGCGGCAGGCCGTCTTCGACGCCCTGCGCCGGTCGACGGAGGAGCTGGAGCACCTGGAAGAGACGCTGGCCGTGGTGGAGTTCCGCCGGCAGCTGGCCGAGCGCGTCGCGGCGCTGACCGCGGCCGTGCAGCGGCTGACGGCCCGCGTCGGCGCCGAGGCGGCGGCCGAGGTCACCCAGGAGCTGGAGGCGCTCAGGCGCAGCCTCCGGTGACCGATGCCGCACTACTTCACGCCCACCCCCACCGTCCCGTCCCGGAGGCGTGAGATCCAAGCCCGGCTGCGGGGACGGATCTGGACCTTCCGCACCGACCGCGGCGTCTTCTCCCAGGCCGGAATCGACCGCGGGACGCGGCTGCTGATCGAGACGATGCCGGTCCGCCCCGGCGATCACATCCTGGACCTGGGCTGCGGGTACGGACCGATCGGGCTGGTGGCGGCCTCGCTCGCCCCGCAGGGACGGGTGGTGCTCGTGGACGTGAACGCGCGGGCCGTCGAGCTGGCCGCCGAGAACGCCCGGCGCCTGGGGTACCGTCACGTCGAGGTCTACCAGGGCGACGGCGTGGGGCCGGTGCGGGACCAGCGTTTTGATCTCGTGGTCATGAACCCGCCCGTCCGGGCCGGCCGGGCCGTGCTGCGCCGCCTCCTCCGGGAGAGCGGCGAGGTCCTCCGCCCGGGCGGCCGCCTCTACCTGGTGGCGCGGACGGCGCAGGGCGCGAAGACGCTGGCCGGGGAGATGGAGCGGGCGGTGGGACCGGTGCGCGAGGTCGAGCGCGCCGCCGGCT
>JAVKHY010000008.1 GCA_031459765.1 Armatimonadota bacterium
ACTCCTCCACTCCAATCTCCGAGAAGAGATTATGAAGTTAAAACAACAGCCAGGAAAAAGTATTTTTATTGGCGGGCTGAACATCGCATCACAAGTTGCAGAATGGAATCTCATCGACGAGTATCACTTTGTCGTTCACCCGATTATTGCGGGAAAAGGTCCCCGCTTGTTCCAATCGATTGAGAACCTTAAATTAAATCTTGCTGGGTCAAAAACGTTTCGTTCGGGCGTTGTTGCGTTACATTACAAGAAATAAAAATGAAAAAAGCGGGCTAACACCGCGTGCAGCGGACGGGCGGGGGCATTCGCCCCGCCCAAAGGGATTCAGCCCCTTCGAGCATTTTCTACCTTTGGCATTTTTCCGCCAAATCCCCCGTCCGCCGCTAACGCCAGCCGTTAGGCTGACAAGAGCGGGGTGTTAGACTGGTCTGTGTAAACACGAGTTAGACGGCCGGATTGAGCGGAGATGACCATGGGCTTCTACATCAGGAAGGCGCTCAGAGTTGGCCCGCTTCGATTCAACCTGTCAAAGTCGGGCCTTGGCGTTTCCGTCGGGATCAAGGGCCTGCGGCTCGGCACAGGACCACGCGGAAACTATGTCCACATGGGCCGAGCAGGGCTCTACTATCGCAAGAGCCTCAATGTGCCCGAGGGAAGGGCAGCCGGCCGGCCGAACACACCTCAGCTATTGCCTCGCGAGCCTGCGCACCTCGGGGAGCCTCTTGGCACGGTGGGACCCCTACAGGATGTGGAAAGCGGCTCAGTCCACCAGATGGTTGATGCCTCGAGCGCGGAACTGCTGCGGGAGATGAACGAGAAGAGGAAGAAGGCCCGACTCCTACCGGGCGCGACCGTTCTGTGCGTCATGGTGGTGCTGCTGTTGATTGTCGGCAGTGCGCCCGTCTGGCTGGTCGTGCTGTTCGGCGCCTTGGCCATCGGAGTCTGCTGGTTGGTATTCATAAAAGATGAGCTCCGAAAGACGACCGTTATCCTCTACGACCTCGAACCGGAGGTCGAAACCGCATACGCACAGCTCCACGATGCGTTTGGCGTATTGCGTTCTTGCTCTCGGACATGGCACGTCGAAGCCCGCGGGGACGTCCGAGATCGCAAGTACCACGCGGGGGCTAGCGGGGTTGTGAAGCGCAAACAGATTACCTTGAGCACCGGTGCGCCGCCATTTGTCAAGACGAACATCGAGGTTCCGCTCGTCCCAGTCGGCCGGCAGGTGCTTGCGTTCATGCCGGATCGACTTTTCGTGTTCGATTCGGCCGCAGTCGGCGCCATCAACTACTCAGATCTCGCGCTTGATGTCGCCGAGATCCAGTTCGTTGAAGAGGAGGTTGTGCCTCAGGACGCGACGGTGGTCGGGAAGACGTGGCGTTACGTCAACAAGAAGGGCGGTCCCGATCGTAGGTTCAAGGACAATCGTGAGATCCCAATCTGCGCCTACGAACAGATCCATCTGTCGAGCACGACGGGGCTCAACGAGGTAATCCAGGTATCACGGCGGGGAGCTAGCACCACCCTGAGTCAGGCCCTGTCGTTGATGCGGAGCCTGCGGACAGATGAAAGCGCCGCGCCGGCCGTCTAACAACAGCATGCAGCGGGCGGCGCTGCGCGCCGCCGCTGATGCTGAGCGTTAGGCGCCGTCCCCTACTACCGCACTCGAACCGCGACCCCGCTCCTTGCTTGCCCGAGGAGGCCAAAAACATGACAACTCTTGTCCTCGACACCAACATCTACGATCGCATTGATGCTGATCCGCGCTTGGCCGCTGTCATCACCCACCTGTCCTCGATCGGCGCTCTCCGCATCCTCTCCACGCACGTGCAGGAAGGTGAACTGGCGGCTATACCAGACGAGGAGAAGAGAGCAAGGATCGCCCAGATACCTCGGGAGATCGTCCCGACCGCCGGGGCTGTGTTCGGCACCTCAAGGTACGGTGCATCGACCTACGGTGACGGGAGCGACAGCGGTATTGCCGTCGACCAAGTGCGCACTCCTTCAGGTGGGCGCACCGAGGATGCCCTCATCGCAACCACCGCGTCTCGCGACGCGGACTACCTCGTTACCGAGGATCAGTCGTTTGCGAACCGTGTGCGAAAGTTACAATCAAGGTGCGCCGTCATCGGCTTTTCGGAATTCAGGGATCTGGTAATCTCGCTTGACAGTCCGAGACGAACAGCTTCGGAGTCTGGGTAGGCGGCGCCTAACACTCGCTGAAGCTGACCCGGCTGGCGTACGGGAAGTGGGAGCTTATCTGGCCTTGGGGTTGCTGTAGAGTGGAGGGGTGCGTGGCCCGAGCTGCCGGGCAGCTTAGCTCGAGGCCGTTAGACGGCACGCGCTCAGCTCCGGTGGAGGTCGTCCGAATCTCATGACTGCCTTTGCGGTGCCAGGGCTTCGAACCGTAGTGGCCAACGGCGTTAACCTCGCCTATGTAGAGCGGGGGGCTGGCGCACCGAGCGTCGTGTTCGTGCACGGCGGCTACAGCGACCTTCGCACCTGGCTCCAGCAACTCGATGCGTTTGCCAAGGAGCACCGCGTCGTCGCGTACAGCCGCCGTTACGCTCGCCCCAATGAGGACATCCCCACGGGCCACGACGACCAGATGGGCCCGCACGTTGACGATCTCCTCAGCCTGATCCAGAGTCTCGATCTGGCCCCGGCGCACCTAGTTGGAAACTCGTGGGGCGCCTTTATCTGCCTGCTCGCCGCGCTTAAGGAGCCCGGTCTGGTGCGAACGCTCGTCTTGGGCGAGCCGCCAGTGCTTCCTCTCTTCATCAGCAACTCGCCGAAGCTCCGGGAATTGCTCGCCGTGTTCCTACGCGGTCCCAGGGATGCCATCAGTATCATGCGCTTCGGAGCGCAGGTCGTCGGGCCTGCCGAGAGGGCCTATCGGGCGGGGGAGTTGGACCGCGGCACGCGGATCTTTGTGACGGGGGTGTTGGGCTCCCGAGCGTTCGATGGCTTGCCAGAAGAGCGCAAGCGGCAGATGCGGGAAAACCACACCGCTGACGCCGCCCAGCTTCTGGGCGCCGGCTTTCCACCGCTTCGAGATTCCGACGTACGTCAAATCCAAACACCCACGCTCCTCGTTACTGGCGAACGTAGTCCCACGGTCCTGCGGCGCACGCTTACCCGCAGACTCGAGCACCTGCTGCCGAATGTCGAGCGAGTCGAGATTCCCGGGGCGTCACACCTGATGCACGAGGAAAACCCGGAGGGCTTCAACCGGGCCGTGCTACCGTTCTTGCAGCGGCACAAGGGGTGAGGCGCTTCGGAGACCTGGCGTCTCTGATTCGCGCGCCGTCTAACACGGCGTTGAACCTGTCGTGCTCGCCTGGCACGCGGGGGTGCGCTACGCGCAAGCCATGGTGCGGCCGGCTCGCACGCAGGTTAACGCCAGATCGTTCGGCTGACAAGAGCGGGGTGTTAGACTGGTCTGTGTAAACACGAGTTAGCCGCCGTATTCACTTGAGAGAGAGCCATGGGTTATTATGACGTCGCACAGATTTGTTTGAACGGTCACACTATTACGCGTAGTGCGCGTAGCTCGCCAGAGTTCACCAAGAAGTTTTGCCCTGAGTGTGGCGAACAGACCATTACCACCTGTCCACGCTGCAACCAGCCTATTCAAGGTGAATACCACGTTGAAGGCGTAGCAGCTATCGGTTTCAAGGATCCTCCTCCGCCAAACTTCTGTCATAATTGCGGTGAGCCTTATCCTTGGACAGAGCGAAAGATTCAATCTGCAAAAGCACTAGCCGATGAGTTTGACGACCTATCTTCGTCCGAACGAGAGAAACTAAAGCAAAGCCTTGACGACCTTTATCGTGATACTCCTCAAACTGAAGTTGCTGCTGTGCGGTTCAAGAAAATTATGGCTAAAGTTGGGAAGGAATCTTATGCAGCTATGAAGGAAATCATAATCGGAGTGTTGAGCGAAGCAGCCAGGAAGTCCATTTTCGGCGGCTAACATGCGCTTCCACCTGACGCCGCTCCGCTGCGCTTCGCGGCGCAGGTGAAGCGCAAGCCGTCAGGCGGCCGAGAGCAGGTCATGCAGGAAGGAAGGACTCATGCTGACTACATCCAAGTTCATCGCCTTCGCGGCAACCGGCGATGCCGCGCGCGCTCGCAACTTCTACGAACAGGTGCTGGGCCTTCGCCTCCTGGCCGATGAGCCGTTCGCGCTGGTCTTCGACGCAAACGGGGTAACCCTGCGCGTGCAAAAGGTTCAAGAAGTAAAGCCAGCGCCATATACCGCCCTTGGCTGGGCCGTCTCTGGTATCCGATCTACCGTCCAAGCGCTCGGCGGCCGTGGTGTTGCTTTCGAGCGTTATCCTTCACTGTCACAAGATGATTTGGGAGTCTGGACCTCCCCAAGTGGAGCACGGGTCGCATGGTTCAAGGATCCGGACGGCAATGTATTGTCCCTCACGCAGTCCTGAGCGTTCATCGTGCGGTCACCGAAGCGGCCGATGCGCGCGCTTTCCGGCGCTCAACGCACAACAGAGTTAGGAGTCCAAATGCGAGTCGCGTTGGTCGGAGCAACTGGAGTCCTTGGCCGGAACGTAGTTCCCATGCTCATAGAGAACGGCCACACGGTCCGGGTACTTGTCCGAGCGGAGGCCCAAGCAAGGCATCTTGAACAGGCTGGCGTCGAGACCGCCCTTGGTGACATCTTAGACCCGGGCACCCTGCTCCCAGTCACTTCCTCAACGGATGTAGTCCTTCACTTGGCCACCGCGATCCCGCGCGAAGGATCCCGAGCAACCTGGGCGGCCAATGATCGCATCCGACGAGAGGGCACTCGCAACCTGCTGGACGCATCCCTTCAGAACGGCGTTCCCAGGTATGTGCAGCAGAGCATAACGCTTCTCTACGGGGAGAGCACCGACGTCCCTGCGAACGAATCGTCGGTCCTTCGTCCCGCTCCCTTCATCCAGTCCGCCGCCGACATGGAGGAGATGGTTCGATCATCTCCGTTGGACTGGTGCATACTCCGAGGGGGCCTGTTCTATGGTCCAGGTACCGGCACGGACGACGGCTGGCGCAAAGCAGCTCGCGAAGTCACATTGCGCCTGCCTGCGGACGGCTCGGCTTTCATTTCTCTGATCCACGTGGTCGATATGGCTCGCGCCATCGTCCGGTCCGCTGAGTCTGCCCCTATACGAAGCGTCTTCAACGTTGTTGACGATCAGCCTGTGACCTACCGGGACTTGTTTAGGTACATAGCCGCCCAGGAAGGCAGTCTCCCCCCTGAACCTGGAGGCGATACCACGCTGCCTTCGCTCGCCTGCTCGAACGCAAGGATTCGTTCAGAACTGGGATGGTCGCCTGTATTCAAGACGTTTCGCTCTGGTCTCTCGGGGTCCCACAGAGCATCGGCCTAACAACTCGCTGGAGCCGACCTGGCCTGCCGCGTCCCGCTGTCCTCCGCCGGCTGTGGAGCTCATTGTGGAAGATTCGATCCTTTGATGCGCAGAAGGATTGGGGATGGTCGAGGGACGCGGGGAGGGTTTTCTTTCTCAGTCGGAAGGCAGATGGGGAAAGCGATGGCGGCTAACGGCCGCGGCAGCCGCCCGCCGCAGTCGTCGCCTGAAGCCCGCGGTCGTCCGCACGGCACGGCCTGCCGGCTCTCTTGACACCTCATGTTAAGGTAAGGGGTAGGTTTTCCCGGTGCGCCTATTCGCGACGTCGCAGAGGCGGATAATCCTGCCGCCGCGGCGCACCAGGTCTGGTGAGGGCGCTGCCGGGGTAGCGATACTCGCGGCAGATGTCGCAGCGCAACGGAGGTCCGGTGGCTAAGGCCAGGGCGCTGGTCGTCGTCGAATCGCCGACGAAGGCGCGGACGCTCAAGAAGCTGCTCGACCGGAAGTACGAGGTCGTGGCCTCGATGGGGCACGTCAAGGACCTGCCCCGCAGCCAGCTCGGCGTCGATGTGACGAACGGCTTCGAGCCCAAGTACATCGTGATCCGGGGGAAGCGCGCCATCCTCAAGGAGCTGAAGGAGGCGGCCAGGGGGGCCAGCGCCGTCTACATGGCCACCGACCCCGATCGCGAGGGGGAGGCCATCTCCTGGCACCTCTCCGACGTTCTGCGTCCGGTCAACCCCGAGATCAAGCGCATCGAGTTCCACGAGGTGACGAAAGAGGCGGTGCACCGGGCCCTGGCCCATCCCCGGGAGATCGACCTCAACCTGGTCAACGCGCAGCAGGCCCGGCGCATCCTGGACCGGCTGGTGGGCTACAAGTTGAGCCCGCTGCTGTGGCGCAAGATTCGCGGAGGGCTCAGCGCCGGACGGGTGCAGTCGGTGGCCGTGCGCCTGATCGTGGATCGGGAAAAGGAGATCGAGCGCTTCGTCCCCCAGGAGTACTGGAGCCTGCTGGCCCACCTGCGCAAGGGGAAGCAGCCCCTCGTGGCCCGCCTGTTCAGCCGCAACGGCGAGCGCTTCGGCTCGCCGGCGGAGGACGGAGTCACCGTCATCCGCTCCAGGGACGAGGTGGAGGCGATCGTCGCCGGGGTGCGCGACGCGCCCTTCCAGGTGCGCGAGGTCCGGCGCAAGGACCAGTTGCGGCATCCCGCGCCGCCGTTCACCACCAGCACGCTGCAGCAGGAGGCCAACCGCCGGCTGGGATTCACGGCCAGCCGGACGATGGCCGTGGCCCAGCAGCTCTACGAGGGTGTGGACCTCGGCCCGGAGGGGACGGTCGGACTGATCACCTACATGCGCACCGACTCGGTCCGCGTCGCGGAGTCCGCCCAGCGGGAGGCGCGCGCGTTCATCGCCAGGCAGTTCGGCAGCGCCTACGTGCCGGAGACGCCCCGGGTCTATCGCTCGCGCAAGGCCGCCCAGGACGCCCACGAGGCGATCCGGCCGACGGCGGTGCCGCGCACCCCCGAGGCCGTGCGCTCCTACCTCCGCAGCGATCAGTTCAAGGTCTACAAGCTGATCTGGGAACGCTTCGTGGCCAGCCAGATGAGTTCCGCCGTGATGGACACGCTCTCCGTGGACATCACGGCGGGGTCCTATCTGTTTCGGGCCACCGGAGCCAAGGTGAAGTTCCCCGGCTACCTGGCCGTGTATCACGACCTCCCGGAGAATGGGGAGAACGGCCTGGACCGCTGGCTGCCGGACCTGGTCGTTGGCGATCGCCTGGCCCTGGAGCGCCTCGAGCCCCAGCAGCACTTTACCCAGCCCCCGCCGCGCTACACGGAGGCCTCGCTGGTGCGCGCCCTGGAGGAACGCGGCATCGGCCGGCCCAGCACCTATGCGCCGACCATCGAGACGATCAAGCGGCGCGGCTATGTGCGCAGCCAGCAGCGGCGGCTGTACCCGACCGACCTGGGCCGCCTGGTCAACGACCTGCTGGTGGAGCACTTCAGCGACGTGATGGATTACGACTTCACGGCGACGCTGGAAGAAGAGCTGGACCAGATCGAGGAGGGCGCGCGGGACTGGAAGACGGTCGTCCAGCACTTCTACCGGCCCTTCGAGCAGGACCTCCGCCAGGCCGAGCTGACGATGCCGGAACTGGAAACACCGGTCGTCGAGATCGGCGAGGCCTGTCCCCAGTGCGGGCGGCCCCTGGTCCGCAAGCACGGCCGGTTCGGCGAGTTCATCGCCTGCAGCGGGTTTCCCGACTGCAAGTACACCCGTCCGTTGGGGATCGGGGTGGCCTGTCCCCAGTGCAAGGTGGGCGAGATCGTCGAGCGCCGCTCCCGCCGCGGGCGCATCTTCTACGGCTGCAGCACCTATCCGTCCTGCACCTTCACCAGCTGGGACCGCCCCACCGACCGGCGCTGTCCCGTGTGCGGGAGCCCGATGGCCGTCCACCAGGCGCGCGCCCGCCCGGAGTTCCGCTGCCTCAACAAGGCCTGCGGGCACCGTGAGGCGATGCCGACGGAGCGGCCGGAAGAACCGGTGCCGACGCCGGCCTCCTCGCCCTAGACTCCTCGCCGCAGAGGAGGGATCTTCCGCCGACGCGAAGCCGTAGTCCTCGTGGAGGAGGACCTGGTGGCCTTCCTGCGGGCCCTGGACGGCGAGCGCGGCCTCTCGCCCCACACCCTGGCCGCCTACCGCCGCGACGTCATCCGGCTGCTCCGGTTCGTGCGGTCGCTGGGGGTGACCGCCTGGGGCGGGGTGACCACGCCGGTGGTGCGGCGGTATGTCGCTCACCTCGACCGCCGCTATGCCCGGACCGCCGTGGCCCGACAGCTTTCCGCCCTGCGCACGCTGTTCCGGTACCTCTATCGGGAGGGGAAGGTCTCCCGCAACCCCTTCGCCCTGGTCTCCGCACCGAAGCGCACGCGCCGCCTCCCGTCCTTCCTCAGTTCGGCCGAGATCGCCGCGCTGTTGAGCGCCCCCGATCCCGAGACCCCCCTCGGCCTGCGGGATCGGGCGTTGCTGGAGGTGCTGTACGCCACGGGGCTCCGCGTCGGTGAACTGGTCGCCCTGCCGGTGGCGGGCGCCGCCGCCTCCGATGAGCTGCGGGTGGTGGGCAAAGGCCGCCGCGAGCGCGTCGTCCTCATGGGCGCCGCCGCCCGGGAGGCGCTGCGGCGCTACCTCGAGGCGGGCCGACCGGCTCTGGTCCGGGGCAGGGATCCCGGGACGCTCTTCCTGAACGCCCGGGGCGGCCCGCTGACCGACCGCGGGGTGCGGCTGATCGTCGACCGCCACATCCGGGCCGCCGCGCTCGGCCGCCGCATCAGTCCCCACGCCCTGCGCCACACCTTCGCCACGCACCTGCTGGACGGCGGGGCCGACCTGCGCAGCGTCCAGGAGTTGCTCGGCCACGCCAACCTGGCCACAACGCAGATCTACACCCACGTCTCGCGGGACTGGCTGAAGCGCGTCCACGCCCGGGCCCACCCGCGGGCCTGAGCCGGTGGGCGCGGCCCGGGCCGTGGTGAACGGCGGCACCGTTTGTGCTATACTACGTCGGGCTGTTTGACGACAGGGACGCCCCGCGCGGCAACCGCGGGGCGAGTCGTCTATCACGCACGCCGTGCGACCGCCACCGGGGTGCCCGTCAGGGTCCGGGGCCGGGATGAGCAGGGCGGAGGGAGAACCGGGGAGGAGGACAGACCTTGCCCGTTGTCACGATGAAGCAGTTGCTCGAGGCCGGGGTCCACTTCGGCCATCAGACGCGCCGGTGGAACCCCAAGATGGCCCCCTTCATCTTCACCGAGCGCAACGGCATCCACATCATCGACCTGCAGAAGAGCGTGCCGTTGATCGAAGAGGCCTACCGCTTCGTGCGGGAGACCGTGGCCCAGGGGCGCGCCTGCCTGTTCGTGGGCACCAAAAAGCAGGCCCAGGATGCCATCCGGGAGGAGGCCACGCGGGCCGGCCAGCCCTACGTGGCCCAGCGCTGGCTGGGCGGCATGCTCACCAACTTCCAGACGATCCGCAAGCGGGTGGAGCGGTTGCGCGAGATCGAGGACATCCGCGATCGCGGGTTGATGGACGTCCTGCCCAAGCGCGAACAGGCCCGGATGCTCGAGGAGCTGGCGCGCCTGGAGAAGTACCTGGGCGGGATCAAGACGATGACCACGCTGCCCGGCGCGGTCTACGTGGTGGACACGCGCAAGGAGCACATTGCCGTCTTGGAGGCCCGCAAGCTCGGCATCCCCGTGGTGGCCATCGTCGACACCAACTGCGACCCCGACGAGGTGGACTATCCCATCCCGGGCAACGACGATGCGATCCGGGCCGTGCGGCTGATCACCAGCCGCGTGGCCAACGCCGCCCTGGAGGGGCTGGAAGAACGCCGCAAGCGGGAGGTGGTGGAGGGCGCCCCGGCGCCCGCCGAGGCGCCGGCCGCCGCCGAGGAAGAGGAGCTGGTGGTGGAAGAGATGCAGGGGATCGACGAGTTTGCCGAGGCGATCCCGGAGGCCGACCTGGAGGAAGTGGAGCGGTAAATGGAGCGCCGGACCGTCGAGATCAGCACCGCGCAGATCAGGGAACTCCGCGCCCGCACGGGGGCGGGGATCGTGGACTGCCGCACCGCCCTCCAACAGGCCGAGGGCGACCTGGACCGGGCGGCGGAGATCCTGCGGGCCAAGGGGCTCCTCACGGCCCAGAAGAAGGCCGGCCGCACGGCCCTGGAGGGTCTGGTCGAAGCCTACATCCACACCGGCGGAAAAGTCGGGGCCATGGTCGAGGTGAACTGCGAAACCGACTTCGTCGCGCGGACGGAGGAGTTCCGGCGCCTGTGCCGCGACCTGGCCATGCAGGTGGCGGCCAGTGCCCCGCGCTACGTGAGTCGTGAAGAGGTGCCCCCGGACGTCATCGCCGAGCAGCGTCGCCTCATCGCCGCGGAGCTGGGCGGGACCCCCCCGGCGGCGGTGGAGAGCCGGCTGAACCAGTGGTTCCAGGAGGAGGTCCTCCTGGAGCAGCCGTTCATCCGCGACACGGGCAAGACGGTCCGGGACCTCGTCACGGAGGCCGTCGCACGCCTCGGTGAGAATATTCAGATCCGGCGGTTCGCTCGGTTCAAGATCGGGGAGTAGAATCGGCCGGAGGAAGGAGGCGGGACCAATTTCCTCCGGGAATCCGACACCCAAGTACAGACGCATTCTGCTGAAGCTCAGCGGCGAGGCCCTGGCCGGTGACGGTCCCTCGGGCCTCGACCCTCAGGTCCTCCACCTCGTGGCCCGCGAAGTCCGCTCCGTCACCGCCTCCGGTGTACAGGTGGCGATCGTGGTCGGCGGGGGGAACATCATCCGCGGCAGCGACGTCAGCGCCCGGGTCGGCGTGGACCAGGTGACGGCGCACCACATGGGCATGCTGGCCACGGTGATCAACGCCCTGGCCCTGCAGGACATCATGGAAAAGGAAGGGCTCACGACGCGGGTGCAGACCGCCATCGAGATGCACCAGATTGCCGAGCCCTTCATCCGCCGCCGCGCCATCCGCCATCTGGAAAAGGGGCGCGTCGTGATCTTCGCCGGGGGGACCGGCAGCCCGTATTTCACCACGGACACCGCCGCCGCCCTGCGCGCCATCGAGATCGAGGCCGACGCGCTGCTCATGGCCAAGAAGGGCGTGGGCGGCGTCTACGACAAGGATCCCCGCCGCCATCCCGACGCCGTCATGTTCCGCCGGCTGGGCTACATGGATGTCCTGAACAAGGACCTCAAGGTGATGGACGCCACGGCGGTGGCCCTGTGCAAGGACAACAACATGGACATCGTGGTCTTCGACGTGGCGGAGCAGGGCAACATCCGGCGGGCGGTGCTGGGCGAAGAGGTGGGGACGCTGGTCACGAGTTCGGCCGGAGGGCGGCCGTGATCCAGGAGATCATCGCCGACGCCAAGAGCCGCTTTCAGAAAGCGATCGAGGCCACGCGCCACGAGTTCGCCAGCATCCGCACAGGCCGGGCCAGCCCGGCATTGCTGGAGCAGATCCGCATCGACTACTATGGCGTCCCCACGCCGATCACCCAGCTGGCCACGGTGACCGTGCCCGAGCCCCGCCTCCTGGTCATCACGCCCTGGGACAAGAAGTTCGTCAAGGAGGTGGAGCGGGCGATCCTGAAGAGCGAGCTGGGCCTGGTCCCGTCCTCCGACGGCACCCACGTGCGCGTGCCCATCCCGCCCCTCACCGAGGAGCGCCGCCGGGAGCTGGTGAAGGTCGCCCATCGCCACGCCGAGGAGGGCCGCGTCGCGGTGCGCAACATCCGCCGCGAGGCCAAGGAGATGATCGAAGAGCTGGAGGAGGCGGGCGAGATCTCCGAAGACGACAGCCGACGCGCGATGGAAGAGTTGCAGAAACTCACCGACAAGGCCATCGCGGATATCGACGCCCTGCTGGCGGCCAAGGACCGGGAGATCATGGAAGTGTGATGTCCGCCTCCGAGGTGGTCGGTCTCGAGCTGGACGACGCGCGGACCCGCCTGGCGGAGCGGGGCCTGACCGTGCGCTCCGTGGCGGAAACTCGGCCTCCCCGTCCGGTGGAGCTGACCGGCCGCTACCGCGTCGTCCGGGTCCGGCAGGACGGCTCCGCCGTGGACCTGGTGGTCACCCGGGAACGGTACGTTCCCCGCGGGTAGCGGCCCCGGTGCTGGACCCGACCCGCGTCCCCGCCCACATCGCGATCATCATGGACGGCAACGGCCGCTGGGCCGCCTCCCGGGCCCTGCCGCGGGCGGAGGGCCACCGGGCCGGCGTGGAAGCGGCCCGCCGGACTTTCCGCGCCTGCCGCGATCTGGGGGTGCGCGTGCTGTCCCTGTTTGCCTTTTCCACCGAGAACTGGCGTCGTCCCTCCGACGAGGTCGAAGCCCTGATGCAGCTGCTGGCGCGGACGGTCCGGGAGGAAGCCGACGAGCTCGTCCAGGGCGGGGTCCAGCTCCGCGTCAGCGGGGACCTCAGCAGGCTCGAGCCGTCGGTGCGCCGCGATGTGGAGCAGGTGGTCGCGCTCACCCGGGCGCACCAGGCCTTCGTCCTGAACGTCGCCTACAGCTACGGCGGCCGGGCCGAGATTGTGAGCGCCGCCCGCCGGCTCAGCGCGCTCGTGGCCTCAGGCGAGCTGGCCCCCGGGGAGATCACCGAAGAGGTCTTCGGCCGGTACCTGACCACCGCCGGGCTGCCCGATCCCGACCTGCTCATCCGCACCGGAGGGGAGCAGCGGCTGAGCAACTTCCTGCTCTGGCAGATCGCCTACACGGAACTGTACTTCACCGACGTCCACTGGCCGGACTTTGACCGCCGCCACCTGGAGGACGCCGTCGCCGCCTACCAGCGCCGCCGGCGCCGCTTCGGCGGCGTGGAAGGGGTCTGATGTGGACGAAACCCTCTCCGACCGTTTCCGGCGCGCCTCCCTCCGCATGCGGATCCTCACCGCCGCGGCCGGCATCCCGGTGGTCGTCATCGCCCTGTGGCTGGGCGGCCGGTGGTGGACGGGGATGGTCGTGCTCGTCGCCCTGCTCGGATGGCACGAGTTCGTCCGGCTGCACCGCCTGGGGAAGGGCCACCGGGCCGCTTCGCTCGTCGTGCTGGCCGTTCTCTTCGCGCTCCTGCTCCGGGTGTCTTCGGCCGTCGCCAGCGGGGTGCTGGCGGTGTGGGCGGCCGCTCTCGTCGCCGACACAGTCCCCTCCTTCCGGCGGGGACGTCTGCAGTCGCTCCCGCCGGCCCGGCGGACGGAAGCGTTCCGGGCCGCCTGGCACGCCGGGCTGGGCGGATGGTATCTCGCCGTGCCGACGGCGGTGCTGGCACGGTGGCGCTCGGAGTTTCCCGCGGCGTCCGTGCTGTCGTTCTTTCTCGTGGTGTGGGCCACCGATACCGCCGCCTACTTCATCGGGGTAGGCGCCGGACGGCACAGGCTCGCCCCGGCGATCAGCCCCGGAAAGAGCTGGGAGGGCGCGGCGGCCGGCCTGGCCGCCGGGGCGCTCGCCGGATTCCTGACGGCGGGGTGGTGGGCGATGCCTCCCGGCCGCGCCGCCGTGGTGGGCGCGTTGATCGCGCTGGCCTCCCAGATCGGCGACCTCGCCGAATCGGCCATGAAGAGGAAGGCGGGCGTAAAGGACGCGGGCAGTCTCCTTCCCGGTCACGGCGGCATCCTCGACCGGTTCGACGGCGTCTTCGTCGCCGCGCCGGCGGCGTATCTCCTCGCCCGGCTGTGGGGGATGCCGCGGTGACGCGGCTGGCCATTCTCGGCTCGACCGGGAGTATCGGGCGTCAGGCGCTGGAGGTGGTGGACGCCCTGGCCGGAGAGATCCGGGTGGTCGCCCTCGGCGCGCGGCGCGATGCGGAGGGGCTCCTGGCCCAGGCCCGCCGCTATCGACCCCAGGCGGTGGCGCTGGTTGAGGAGACTGCGGCCGCCGTGCTGCGGGCAGGTCTGGTCGGGGAGACGGCCGTCTACTCCGGACCCGACGCCCTGACGCGCCTGACCACCGCGGTGGAGGCCGACGTGGTCCTGGTCGCGGTCGTCGGCGTGGCCGGTCTGGCGCCCGCGCTGGCGGCGTTGCGGGCGGGCTGCGATCTGGCTCTGGCCACCAAGGAGGCGCTGGTGGCGGGAGGGGCCCTGGTGATGCGCGAGGCGCGGGAACGGGGCCGCCGGGTGCTGCCGGTGGACAGCGAGCATGCCGCCGTGGCCCAGTGCCTGCGGGGGGAAGACCCCTCGGCCGTGCGGCGAATCCTGTTGACGGGATCGGGCGGACCGTTCCTCCGCCGACCCCTGGAGACCCTCCGGGACGCCACCCCGCAGGAGGCGCTGGCGCATCCGACCTGGAGGATGGGAGCCAAGATCACCGTGGACAGCGCCACGCTGATGAACAAGGGCCTGGAGGTGATCGAGGCGCACTGGCTGTTCGGGCTGGCCGCGGAGCAGATCGACGTCGTCATCCACCCGCAGAGCGTGGTGCACTCCCTGGTCGAGTTCGTGGACGGGAGCGTGAAGGCGCAGCTGGCGCCGCCCGATATGCGCCTGGTGATCGCCCACGCCCTGACCGCGCCCATGCGCCGCCCCCTGCCCGCGCTGCCGGCGATGGAATGGGACGGCCTGCAACTGACGTTTGAACGCCCGGACCCGGCGAGATATCCTTGCCTGGGACTGGCCTACGACGCACTGCGCAGGGGAGGCACGATGCCCGCCGTGTTGAACGCGGCCAACGAGGTGGCGGTGGAGCGCTTTCTGGCCGGCGGCGTGCCCTTCACCGGAATCGCCCGGGCCGTCGCCGAGACGATGGCCGCCCACCATCCCGTCCCCGATCCGACGCTGGAAGAGATCGTGGCCGCCGACGCCTGGGCGCGCGGCCGGGCCCTGGCGGCGCTGGGATAGCAGATGCCCAACATCGTCGCCGCCGTCATCGCCTTCAGCATCATGATCCTGGTGCACGAACTGGGGCACTTCCTGATGGCCAAGCGCGTGGGGATCACCGTCTACGCTTTTGCCATCGGCTTCGGCCCGCGGGTGGTCGGGTTCAGGCGGGGCGAGACCACCTACGCCATCAACGCGCTCCCCTTCGGCGGCTATGTCCGGATGGCGGGGGAGGATCTGGACGAGGCCGGAGGCGCGGGGAGCTTCCGCAGCATGTCGGTCTGGCAGCGGATGACGGTGGTGGTGGCCGGCCCGGCCATGAACCTCCTCCTGGCCCTGCTGCTGCTGATGAGCACCGCCCTCATCGTCGGCGTCCCCACCGGGGTGAGCAATCGGATCGGACAGCTGATGCCGGGCTGGCCGGCCGAACAGGTCGGCCTCCGACCGGGCGACGCCATCGTCGCCATCGACGGCGAGCCGATGGACAGCGGGCAGGAGGTCATCGACACCATCCACGCCCGCCCGAACCAGGAGCTGCACCTCACCGTGGAGCGCGACGGGCGGCGCTTCGAGGTGACCGTGCGCTCCCGGCTCGACCCCGACCAGCGGATCGGCCTCATCGGATTTCGGCCGGAGGCGATTCGCGAACATATGGGACCCCTGCGGGCCCTGGCCTGGGCCGCGGGCACCGTAGGGGAAACCGTGGACGTGATCTTCACCACGCTGGTCGGGCTGGTGCGGCAGGGCCGCGGGGTCTTCGATCAACTGGCCGGTCCGGTGGGGGCGGTGCGGTTCCTCGGCGAAGCGGGAGCGGCCGGGGCGGAGATCTTTGTCTACACCGCCGCCGCGCTCTCCATCATGATCGGCATCTTCAACCTGCTGCCGTTCCCGGCCCTCGACGGCGGGCGGCTGCTGTTCCTCCTCGTGGAGGCCGTGCGTCGCCGGCCGGTCGATCCCCGGCGCGAAGGATACATCCACCTGGTGGGGTTTGCGCTGCTCCTCCTGCTGCTGCTAACATTGACCGTACGCGATATCGGGAGACTCTGACCGTCCGGCGATGACGATCACCACCTCCACCGCGGCCACCGTGCCCCACCGCGCGCGCACCCGGCGGGTCCGGGTCGGACGCGTCGAGATCGGCGGCGGCGCGCCGGTCTCGGTGCAGTCCATGACCACCACCGACACCCGGGACATCGATGGCACCCTGGTGCAGATCTACCAGCTCGCCGCGGAGGGCTGCGAGATCGTCCGGCTGGCGGTCCCCGACGCGGAGGCGGCGGAGGCCCTGGGGGCGATCAGGCCGCGCAGCCCCCTCCCGATCGTCGCCGACATCCACTTCGACCACCGTCTGGCGCTGCGGGCGCTGGAGGCCGGGGTGGACAAGCTGCGCCTCAACCCCGGGAACATCGGGAGCCGCAGCCGCACCCGCCTGGTGGCCCAGGCGGCGAAGGAGCGCGGCGTCCCGATCCGCATCGGCGCCAACATCGGCTCCCTCAGCAAGGCCACGCTGCGCAAGTTCGGGGCGCCGTGCGCCGCCGCCCTCGTGGAGAGCGCGCTGGAGGACGTCCGGGTCCTGGAGGATCTGGAGTTCCACGACATCGTCATCTCGGTGAAGGCGTCGGAGGTGCCGATGGCCGTGGAGGCCTACACGATGATCGCCGAGCAGGTGGACTACCCCCTGCACGTGGGCATCACCGAGGCGGGGACGGCCTGGGCCGGAGGCATCAAGTCGGCGGCGGGGATCGGCGCCATCCTGGCGCGCGGGATCGGCGACACGATCCGCGTCTCGCTCGCCGCCGATCCGGTAGAAGAGGTCAGGGTCGGCTTCGAGATCCTGAAGAGCCTTGGCCTGCGCACCCGCGGGGTCCAGCTGGTGGCCTGCCCGTCCTGCGGCCGGGCCGAGGTGGACATCATCGCCATCGCCCAGGAGGTCGAGCGCCGGCTGGCGCAGGTGCGGGCGCCGGTGAAGGTGGCCGTGATGGGCTGCGCGGTGAACGGTCCGGGGGAGGCGCGCATGGCCGACCTGGGGATCGCCTGCGGCCGGGGCAGGGGGTTGCTGTTCAAGGCCGGCAAGATCATCGCCAGCCTGCCCGAGGAGGAGCTGGTGGACGCCCTGATGGAGCAGGTGGAGCAGGTGGCACGGGAGAAGGCGGGGGCGGGATGACCCCGGCGTGGGAGGCGGCGGTGCGCCTGCTGCTGGCCGTCGTCCTGGGCGGGGTCGTCGGCTGGCAGCGGGAGAGCGCGGACAAGCCGGCGGGGTTCCGCACCCACATCCTCGTGTGCGTGGGGGCGGCGCTGTTCACCCTGATCTCCGCGGTGGGGTTCTTCGGCACAGGGGCGGACCCCGCGCGCGTGGCCAGCAACATCGTGGTCGGCATCGGGTTCCTGGGGGCCGGGACGATCTGGCGGACCCAGGCCAGCGTGGTGGGTCTCACCACCGCGGCCAGCCTGTGGACCGTGGCCGCGATCGGAACGGCGGTCGGCGTCGGCTACTACTTCGGCGCCATTGCGGCCACGGCCATCGTCCTGGGGGTCCTCACCTTCCTCAAGGTCTTCGAAGCGCGGATCCCGCGGCGCGGTCTCGGCCACGTGGTTATGGTGATGACCGACCGGCCGGGGCAGCTGGGCCGGATCGGCACGGTGCTGGGCGCCTACGGCGTGAACATCGAGCACGTGGACCTCTCCGCCCGGATGGACAACAAAGTGGTCCTGGCCCTGGCCGCCCGCATCCCCCCGCGCGTCAGCCGGGACGAGATCCTAGTGGCGCTGGGAGACGTGGAGGGCGTCGAAGAAGTGCGCTGGGAAGACGGCAACGCGGCGGCATGATCCCGCTGCGCGACGAGAATCCATCCTCCTCGCGGCCGATCGTCACCTACCTGATCATCCTGGCCAACGTCCTGGTGTTCCTCTTCATGCTCGGCCTGGGCTCGGACGCCGCCGTCGAGCGCTTCGTCCTGGCCTACGGCGCGGTCCCGGCCCGGATCACCGGGGCGGCCGCCGGCGCCCCGGCCGCGTACCCGACGCTCTTGACCTCCATGTTCCTCCACGGCGGCTGGGCCCATCTGCTGGGGAACATGCTCTACCTGTGGATCTTCGGGGACAATGTGGAAGACCTGATGGGCCACGGCCGGTTCCTGATCTTCTACCTGCTCACGGGGATGGCCGCGGTCTGGGCCCACATCCTCACCGCTCCGGCCTCCGCCGTGCCGTTGATCGGCGCCAGCGGGGCCATCGCCGGCGTGCTGGGGGCCTACCTGGCGCTCTTTCCCCGCGCCCGGATCATCTCGCTGGTCCCCTTCGGGTACTTCCTGCGGGTCGTGGCCGTGCCCGCCGTGCTCTTCCTGCCGCTGTGGTTCCTCCTGCAGTTTGTCCAGGGCGTGGCCACCCTGGGCGCGGAGACGGCGGGGGTGGCCTGGTGGGCGCACATCGGCGGATTCGCCTCCGGGTTTGTGCTGGTCTGGGTCTTCGCCCGGCGCCGCCGCAGCAGGCGGGAGTGGTGGTGAGGTCGAAGGGATGTCTGCCGCGTCGGGAAGAGAAGGAGGTCCGCAGGTGCAGATCACGGTGGAAGTGCTGGGCGGCAAACCCGTCTACGAGCACGAGGTGGAGATCGTCGAACGCAAGGGCGTCGGGCATCCCGATTCCATCTGCGACGCGATCATGGAGCAGGTCAGCATCGAGCTGAGCCGCGAATACCTGCGCCAGTGCGGCGTCGTCCTCCACCACAACATCGACAAGGCCTTCCTCGTCGCCGGCACCGCCGAGATCCGGCTGGGCGGCGGCCGCATCGTGGAGCCCATGCGCCTGATCTTCGGCGACCGGGCCACCTACGAGCTGAACGGGAAGACCCTGCCCGTGGCCGAGATTGCCGTCGGCACGGCCAAGCGCTGGATCCGCGACCACCTGCGCTTTGTGGATCCCGAGGAGCACGTACGCTACGACGTGCAGATCAAGCCCGGCTCCCCCGAGCTCGTGGACATCTTCAGCCGGTCGACGCCCGGGGCCAACGATACCTCCGCCGCCGTAGGGTATGCGCCGCTGACCGAGACCGAGCGGCTGGTCCTCCAGACGGAGAACTACATGAACTCCCCGCGGTTCAAGGAGATGTTCCCCGAGGCGGGCGAGGACATCAAGGTGATGGGATTCCGGCGCGGCGCCGCCCTCGACCTCACGGCCGCCGTGGCTTTCGTGGACCGCTTCATCGACTCGGAGGAGACCTACTTCCGCCGCAAGCGGCAGATGCAGGAGGCGGTGGAGGAGTTCATCCGCGGCGAGGTCCGTACCCTGGAGCGCGTCGACCTCCATCTGAACACCCTGGACGCGCCGGGACGGGGCCTGGGGGGGATGTATCTTTCGGTCACCGGCACCTCGGCGGAGAGCGGCGACAGCGGGCAGATCGGACGCGGCAACAAGGTGAACGGCGTGATCGCCCTCAACCGCCCCATGGGGACCGAAGCGGCGGCCGGCAAGAATCCGGTGTCGCACGTGGGCAAGATCTACACCATCCTCACCCACCAGGTGGCGGCGAAGATCTACAGCGAGGTGCGCGGCATCCGCGAGGTCTACGTCTGGATGCTCAGCCAGATCGGCGCGCCCATCGACCGCCCCAAGGTCGCCGCCGCCCAGATCATTCTGGAGAAGCGCGCGCGCGAGGCGGTGGCCAGGCGCAAGGTGGCCGAGATCATGGAACGCGAGCTGGGCAGGATCAACGCGCTGACGCGCGAGCTGGCGGAAGGGAAGTACCCCGTCGTCTAGTTGATTCGACTGCCGGCATTTCTGCTGGCGGCGGTGATCGCCGCCGTCACCGTCGCGGGGTGTCAGGTGCGCCGGGCTCCCGGCCCGGAGAGCACACGCCAGCTGCGCGTGGCCCTGGTCCGCAGGATCATCGAAGAACCGGCGCTCAGCCCCGCCGCCTGGAGCCCCGACGGGAGACGGTTCGCCTTCGGGGGCGCCCAGGGGCTGTTCGTAGCCGCGCCCGACGGCCGGCCCCGGCGCATCGGTCCCGGCGGCGTGATCACCACCGTCGTCTGGTCCCGCCCCCTCGACCTGCTGGCTGTGATCGAGCAGGGCGCGACCTGGGTGGTCCGCGCCGATGGATCGCACCGCCGCCGTCTCGCCCTCCCGGGGTTCGCCACGGGAGCGGCCTGGTCGCCGGGCGGCGACCGGCTGGGCGTGGTGCTGCGCCGCGACGGAGGGAGCGCGGCCGTCTATGAGCTGTGGCTGGTCAGCCCCGACGGCGGGTTGCAGCGTTTCGTGCACCGCGCGCCGCCGGGAGGCGTCATGCGCCACCTGCAGTGGTTCCCGGACAGCCTCTACCTTTTATATGGGCTGTCGTCCGCAGACAGCGACGTCCTGACCGAAGTCTGGCGCGTGCGCGTCTCCTATCCCGATCGCCGCCGCCTCCCGGTGCCCGGCGGGGCGATGGAGCTGCGACTGTCACCGACCGGACGGGCCATCGCCTATGTCGCCGGCCCCTCGGCCGAGCACGGTCGGGGGCAGGTGGTGATCACCCGTCCGGACGGCACGGGGCGCGTCCTGCTCACGCCCGAATCCGGTCGCTACAGCGGCCTGAGCTGGTCGCCGCAGGGCGACAAGCTGGCCTTCGGCCGACTGCTCGATGAGGCGCATGCCGAGATCTGGATCGCGGATGCCGACGGCTCAGGACGACTGGAGGTGTCGTCCTACGCCCTGGAGTTCTCCGATCCCAGCATCGCGCTGTCCACCTCCTGGGCGCCCGACGGCCGGCGGCTGTTGTTCGGCACCAACTCCGGCACCTTCCAGGGTCCGATCTGGATGGCCGCCCTGGAGCGGCGCTGACGCCCGCTTCCGCTGGCTTGACAAGCCGCTCGGCCCTTTCATAATAAGAGGCTGAAATGCCGCTATATGAGTATCGGTGCACAGTCTGTAATCACGTCTTCGACGTCTACCACGAGGTCGGCGGATCTTCCGGTCCCTGTCCGGTCTGCGGAGGTCCGGCCCGGCGGATCTTCACCTCGGTGGGGCTGATCTTCAAGGGATCGGGGTTCCACAGCACCGACTATCGGAAGCCCGCGGCGCGCGAGGGAGACGCGGCGCAGGGAAGGACGCCGGAGACGGGCGGGGCAAAGGAAGGTCCCAAAGGCACGGAGGCGGCGTCGAAGGGCCCCTGAGCGCCGATGGCCGCATCCGCGAAGCGGTGGGGACATGGCCTGATCGCCATGTCCCTTGTGTTTTGCGGGGCGCTGTCGGCTCAGGCCGCCCCGTCGGTCGAGTGGAGCGCGGAGGTTGGTCTCGGCGGATGGGTGGTGCCGGGGAAGTTCGCGCCGCTGCGCATCGACCTCACCGCGGCGTCCGAGGGCCTCGGCCTGCTCGAGGTCACGGTCCCGCAGGCGGGCGGAGGCCGCGTCACCCATCGCCGCGCGATCCGGCTCGCACCGGGCGCGCGACAGCAGATCACCTTTGAGGTGACGGTGACCGACCCTCGGCGCCCCATCACGGTGCGGCTGCGCCGCGACGGCGACGAGATCGCCCGGCAGGAGATCCGCGTGGGTTCCGGGCGCGTGGCGGAAGGGATCGTCGCCGCGCTGACGCCCGAACGCGCCGGGCTGGAGTTCCTGGCCTCCGGGAGCCGCCGGCGGGCGGCCTACCTGGTCGAGGCGACGATGCCCTCGCGCTGGCAGTTCTACGACGCCGCCGATCTCGTCGTCCTGGATGCGCTCCTCGCTTCGACCCTGCTGCCGGCGCAACAGGAGGCGCTCGTGGGGTGGGTGGCGCAGGGCGGTCGACTGCTGGTCGTGCCCCGGGACGGACTCCCCGCAGAGCCGTGGCTGGCGGCGCTGCTGCCCGCCCGCGTCGGGCCCCCGGCACACCTGCCCGGGTTTCCTTTCCCGCTCCTGCGCCTCAGCCCAGAGGTGCCCACCGAGCGGACCGGCGAAGAGGATTTCCCGCTCGCGGTGCGTCGCCGCTTCGGCCTGGGCCTTGTGGAACTCTGGGCCTTCGATCCCTTCTCCCCGGCCGCCCGAGCCTGGCCGGGACGGGTGGGCCTCTGGCAGTCGCTGCTGGCGACGCCCGGGCCGACGGCGGCGGTCCCCCCGGCGCTGATCGACGAGCTGCCCCGCACCCGTCCCCTGCCGGGCAGCACCCAGGTCGCCCTGGCGGGTCTGTCGGTCGCCTACCTCGCCGCCATGCGGCTGGTCCTCCGTCGGTGGAGCGGCCTGCGCGGCGGGTGGATCCTCGTGCCGGCGGTCGTCGGGGTCTTCGCCACCGCTCTGTATGCCGTGGCCTCGGGGGCGCGCGAGGCGGCGCGTTCCATCGCCCAGGTGTCCGTGGTGGAGGTCCTGCCGGAGGCGCGGCGGGCCCGCGTGACGACCGTCGTCTCCCTCATCGCCCCGTACGGCGGCAGCGTGACGGCCCATCTTCCCGCCGGGGCGGCCGTCCGGCTGCTCGAGGACGGGTGGATCGTCCTCGACGAGAGCGCCCGCACCGTGACGGGCGGCGCGCGAAGAGGGAGTGTGGCGCTGGAAGTCCGCCAGATCATCGAGATCGATCTGTACGCCGCGGTGGTCGACAGCGCCGCTGCGCCGCAGCTCCTTTTCTCCGGCGACAGCCCGCCGCCGGTGGACGGACTGCTGGCCAGAGGCCGCCAGATCTATCGTCTCGGATCAGGTCCTGTGCCCCGGCGGATGCCCCTGGACCCTGCGGGGTGGACGACGTGGGACCGACCCGGCGTGCTCGGCACCGATCTCGCCTCGCGCGCCGTCGAGGTTCTCCTGGCCCACCTGGCCCAACGGCCTGAGGAGCTGTGGCTCGTCGGGCGGCACGTCGACGATCGGACCGCACTGCGTCTGCCGGGCGGCGGAATGGGGGAATCGAGCCGCCTCCTCCTGCTGCCGGTGACGCTGCCGTAGGACGGAGGGCATGAGGAAGGTGAATGCGGTCGCCCGCAACGACCTGCGCCTGCGGCTGAGCCGGGGAAACGCGGTGACACTGGTGACAGTGTACCTGTCCCTCCTGGCCGTCCTGGCGTTGCTGTCGCTCCCTCCGGATCTCGGCCGTCTCGACGACCTGCGTCAGGAAGGTCTGCTCCTGGCGTTCCTGGTCGCGACGACGGTGGTCGCGGTGTACCTGACCACGGCCGCGGCATGCGGTGAGATCGCCATCGAGGGAGAGAAGTCCGTCCTCGACCTCGCCGCCTCCCCATTTCCACCCGAGGTGGTGGGCCGGGGCAAGGTCCTGACCTCAGCGGTGTTCGCCGCATTCCTGCTCCTGCTGGCGACCCCCTTCACGGTCATCGTTGCCGGGATCCGGGGGGAGCCGCTGGCCGCCGCCGCCCGCGCTGCGATCGTCACCATCCCCATGGCCGCCGCCCTGGGTGGACTGGCCGCGCTCACGGGAGCCGTCTTCGACTCCGACTTCGCCCGCAGTTTCGTGCACTGGTTCATGTTGCTGGCCGTGATCGTGGGGGCCGCGGCTCTGCCCCCGCCCTGGCACCTGCTGAGCCCGGTGCGGATGGTCGTCGCCGCCGCCCGGGAGGGGCTGCGGTGGGACGTGGTGACGGCCGCGGCGGGGTACACGCTGCTCTCCCTCGCGGCCGGCGCGGCCATCGCCCGCCAGGTGCGCCGGATCCGTCGGGCCTACGGCCGGTGAGGACGGCGTCGGCGCGCGTTCCGCCCCCGCGGCGACAGGGGTATGATGATATCACCATGGCCCCGGACGCCCTGCACCACATCGTCGGAGCCGCCGGGCGTCGGTTGAGCTGGCACCGCGCGCTCCAGGGCGGGCTCCTGGCCGGTTGCGCCGTCCTGGGGACGAGCGTCGCGGCGGCGGCGGTCGCCCTGGTCGTATCGGTCGATCCCGTGCCGCCGACGGTGGCCGCAGGCGCCGCCGTCGTGACCATCGTGCTGGTCAGCGCGCTGTTGAGGCTGGTCCATCCGGTCGGCCCTCTCGCGGCGGCGAGGCTGCTGGATCTCCGCGCCGGACTGGAGGAGCGGTTGAGCACGGCGCTGGAGGTGAGCCTCCGGACCCGGCGTGGAACGCTGGGCAACCGGTTGCTGGCCGACGCCGCGGCCGCGGCCGAGGGGGTGGATCTGCGCGCCGTCCTGCCCTGGCGACCGCCGCGGAGTCTCTCCGTCCTGGCCGTCCTGCTGGCGGTGATCGTCCTCTGGCCCGCCCTGCTTGGCGGGGTCACCCTGCCGGGGACGCCCGCCCGCCGCACCCAGGAAGTGATCCGCCAGGAAGGCGGGCGTCTGGAGCGGTTCGCCCGGGCCCTGGAGTCGCGCACGCGCGCTCAACGGATGCCGCACACCCGCCGCGCCGCGCCGCAGCTCCGGGATCTCGGCCTGCGGCTGCAGCAGGAGCGGCTGGACCGGACCGAGGCGCTGGCGCGAATTGCGGAACTCTCCCGACAGATCGAGGAGACCCGTCGCGAACTGACCCGCCGCCTGGACAGGCCCCGCCCCGGGCCGCGGGAAGATGGTGGAGCCGATGACCGGCTGTACCGCCAGGCTCTGGAACGGCAGATCCGCCAGTTGCGGGAGCTGACCAGCCGCCTGCGGCAGCATTCCGAGACCGTCTCGCCCGACGCCCTGCAGCGGTTGGGGGAGATGACGCAGGACGGGGAGGGCACGCAGCCGGCTGAAGTCCGCAGTCGTCTCGAGCGCGCGCGCGAGCAACTCCAGCAGGGCGACGCTCACGGCGCCGGCGAGTCGCTCGCCGAAGCGCTTCGCCAGCTCGAGGGGCTGCAGTCGATGCTGGCGGACGCCGAAGGACTGGAGCGCGCCAGGCAGCAGCTCGAGCGTGCCGGGGAGCGTATCGCTTCGGGCGGCCGGACTCCTGCCCACGAGGTTGCCGACGACCCGTCGCAGCCGCCGGAAGGCGCGCAGAGCTCCGGCGACCGGCCGCTCGTGGGGGATCCGAAGGCGGAGGCGTCCGCACCCGAAGGACCCCATGAGGGAACGACGCCGGGCCGCGGCCGCATCGCAGAGAAGATGGGAGCGCCGAGCCCCCGGCTGGAGGCGCAGCGCATCCCCGACCGTCTGCGGGGCGCGCAGGGGGAGGGGGCGGTCCGATCCGCGGAGGTGCTGGGCGCCGGGCGTCCGGGATCCTCGCGGGTCGGGATCCGGTCGGTCTCGCCGGCGATCGTGGCCGCCGCCGACCAGGCGATGAGGTCGGCCCACACCCCGGGGCGCTATCGGGCTCTGGTGCGCAGATACTTTGAGCGGCTGGCCGGATTGAGGTGACCGGAGATGACCCCGGAAGAGTTCGCCACCACCTTTGAGCGCATCCGCGCCGAGGTGCGCAGGGTGATCGTCGGACACGAAACGCTGATCGATCACCTCCTGATCGCCTTCCTGGCCGGCGGACACGTGCTGTTGGAGGGCGTTCCCGGCCTGGGCAAGACGCTCCTGGTGAAGACGCTGGCCCGGGCCGTGGAACTGTCCTTTTCCCGCATCCAGTTCACCCCCGACCTGATGCCGGCGGACATCATCGGGACCAATGTCGTGATGCAGGACGCCGAAGGGCGGCGCTACTTCGAGTTCCAGCGGGGCCCGATCTTCACCCACGTCCTGCTGGCCGACGAGATCAACCGGGCCACCCCCAAGACCCAGTCCGCCCTGCTGGAGGCGATGCAGGAGCACGCCGTGACCGTCGCCGGGACCTCCTACGCGCTGGACGAACCCTTTTTCGTGCTGGCCACGCAGAATCCGATCGAGATGGAAGGGACCTACCCGCTGCCCGAGGCGCAGCTGGACCGCTTCCTGTTCAAGGTCAAGGCCGAGTTCCCCACGGCGGGAGACCTGGTGGAGATCATCGATCGGACGACGACGGCGGAGCAACCCCAGGCCCGGACGGTCGCCGACAAGGAGACCGTCAGACAGATGCTCCGTCTGGCGCGGGAGGTCGAGGTCGCCTCCCACGTCAAGGCCTACGCCGCGCGGCTGGTCCGCGCCACCCACCCGGAGGATCCCCATGCGGCGACCATGGCCCGGCGCTTCGTGCGCTACGGCGCCAGCCCGCGCGGGGTCCAGGCGCTCATCCTGTCGGCCAAGGTCCGAGCCCTGGTGGCGGGCCGCGTCAACGTCAGCCTGGGCGACCTGCAGGCGCTGGCTTTGCCCAGCCTGCGCCACCGGATCATCCTGAACTTTGAGGGCGAAGCCGAAGGCGTGGATCCCGACGCGGTGATCCGGAACGTGCTGGACGAAACGCCGGAACTGGAAGAGGCGAGGAGATGACGGGATCGGCGCTGCTCGACCCCTCGTTGCTGCGGCGGCTGGACGGCCTCAGCCTGCGCAGCCGGCGCGCCACGCGGGGACTGCTGCGCGGCGAGCGGCGGAGCCCGCGGCAGGGGCGGGGCGTGGAGTTTGCCGACTACCGCAGCTACCAGATCGGCGACGATTTCCGGTACGTGGACTGGAACATCTACTCGCGACTGGACCGGTTGTTCATCAAGTTGTTCAGCGAGGAGGAGGACATCAACGTCCACCTCTTCGTCGACGGCAGCCGCTCCATGGGGTGGGGGCTCCCGGGCAAGCTGGAGTACGCCGTCCGGCTGGCCGCCGCCATCGGCTACGTGGGATTGCGCAACCTCGACCGCGTCGGCGCGGTGGTGTTCAGCGACGGGCCGCGCCAGATGCTGCCCCTCCACCGAGGCCGCGGCCACACCCTGCAGCTCTTCGAGTTCCTCAGCCGGATCAGCCCCGAAGGCGTCTCCGACCTGACCACGACCATGCGGCGGTACGTGTACCGGACGAAGCGCCGCGGCCTGCTCATTCTGATCAGCGACCTCTGGTTTCCGGGCGGCTACGAGGAGGGGTTGAAACTGGCGCGCTATCACCGCTTCGAGCCCTTCGTCGTGCACCTCATCAGCGACGACGAGGTGAGCCCGGCGGTGCGGGGTGAGGTGCGGCTGGTGGACGTGGAATCCCAGGCCGCCGCGGAGGTCAGCGTGGACGGGACGGCCCTCGAGGCCTATGCCCGGGCGCGCGACGCCTACTTCGCCGGGATCGAGCGCTTCTGCCTTCGCCACCAGATCGACTACCTGCGCGCCTCCACGACGATTCCCTTCGAGGACCTGGTCCTGCGCTATCTGCGGATGGGGGGGCTGCTGGCGT
The DNA here is from genome assembly GCA_031459765.1 of Armatimonadota bacterium. NCBI lineage: Bacteria > Bacillati > Candidatus Sysuimicrobiota > Candidatus Sysuimicrobiia > Candidatus Sysuimicrobiales > Candidatus Kaftiobacteriaceae > Candidatus Kaftiobacterium > Candidatus Kaftiobacterium secundum. The sequence goes on from JAVKHY010000008.1 coordinate 26,851, forward strand.
GACCTTCGACGCGCCGCAGGCCCTCTGGGGACTGCTGGCGCTGCCCTTCCTCGTCCTGCTGTACATGCTGCGGCCCCGGCGGCAGGAGGTGCCGGTGAGCACGCTCATCCTCTGGCAGCGCGCCCGCCGCGACCTCGCCGCCCGGCGGCCGGCCCGACGGATCGAGCGGAGCCTGCTCCTGTTGCTGCAGCTGGTGGCCGTCACCCTCGTCGTGGCCGCTCTGGCCCGCCCGCGCCTGGCGCTGCCCGGAGCGGGGGAGATCCCGATCGTCATCATCGTCGACACCTCGGCGAGCATGCAGGCCACCGACGAATCGCCGTCCCGCTTCGCCGTGGCCGTGGAGCGGGCGCGCCGGGCCGCCGCTGCCGCCCGCGGCCAGGTCATGCTCATCGCCGCCGGCGCCCGACCGTCGATCGTGGTGCCCTTCGCCGACCCGCTCCTGACCCGCGGGGCGCTGGACCGGTTGCGGCCGACCGACGGGCCCGGGCGGTTGGACCAGGCCATCACCCTGGCCCTCGGCCAGCGGGTGGGCGGCCTCCGGCCCCGCGTCGAGGTCTTTACCGACCGCGCGGGCGCGGCGCTGCCCGGAGTCACCTACCACACGGTCGGGCGCGCCGCACGGAACGTGGGGATCGTCGCCGTGAACGTGGAGCGGGAGGCGCAGGCCTCCGCGGTCGTCGTGCAGGTGCACAACGCCGGGGAGACCGCGGCGCAGGTGCCGATCCTGGTCACCCTCGACGGCCGCCGCCTCCCGGCGCGGACGGTGACGGTGGGACCGCAGGCCACCGCGTCGGCGGCGGTGTCCCTCTCGGGAGCCGGGGTCGCGCGGATCGAACTCGCCGTGGACGAAGACCTGGCCGTGGACAACGTCGCCCATGCCGTCGTCGGGACGCCGCCGCCGCGGGTCATCGTCGCCGGGGCGCCGGATCGCGTGTTGGCCGAGGCGCTCGCGGCCATTCCCGTACGGGTCCTTCCGCCCCAGCGCATCACCCCCGAGGCTCTGGCCGTCGCCGACGTCGTGATCCTGAACCGCACGCCGCCGGTGGACCTGCCGCCGGGAAACTACCTGCTGCTCGGGACCGTGGCCTCCAACCTCCCCCTGGGCGTCACCGGGAGGGTGCGCGTCGGTCCGGTGCTGCGCTGGACCGGCCGGCACCCGGTGATGCGCTACGTGGACCTCACAGACGTCACGATCGGCGAGGCGCTGCGCCTGGAGCCGCGGGGAGGCGAGGTCCTGGCCGAGGGGACAACGCCGCTCATCTGGGCCTACGAAGGTGACGGCGTGCGCGCGCTGGTCACCGCCTTCTCCCTCGAGCAGTCCGACCTGCCGCTGCGCGTGGGCTTCCCGATCTTCCTCAGCAACGCCCTGAGCTGGCTCGGCGGCGCCGAGCCGATGGTGCAGGCGGGAGACACCGTCACCATCCCCTCCGGTTCCGTCGCCGAGGCCGTGGTGACCGGTCCCGACGGTGAGGTCAGGCGGGTGGCCGCCTCGGGCGGTCGGGTCGTGCTGCCCACCGTCGAACACGTCGGACTCTACACGGTGCGGATCGGCGACCGCGACCGGCGCGTGGTGGTGAACCCCGCTGCGGAGGAGGTGGCGATTGCTCCGCTGGCCCCGAGGAGCAGCGGGTCCGAGGACCGCGCCGGCGGCAGCGGCCAGTCGCGGGAGGCGTGGCGGGCGGTCCTCCTCCTCGCGCTGATCGTTGTCTGTAGCGAATGGCTCCTGTGGCTGCGCACCCTTCCGAAGGCCGGGGCCTGGGGGCAGGCTCCGCGCCTGCTCCACCCGCGGAAGACCCATGGCTGAGCTGATCTTCCTGTACCCGCGGGCCTTCCTGCTGCTGCTGCTCGTGCCGGCCATCCTCGTGCTGGCCCGCCGCCGCATCGTCCCTCGGGGCGGTCTCGTGCTGCGTCTTGCGGTGGTCGCCGCGCTGGCGGTGAGCCTGGCCGGACCCAACCTCGGCGGGCTGGGCGGCGGCGAGTATGTCATTTTCGCGCTCGACCTTTCGGCGAGCATCTCGGCGGCGTCGCGCCAGATGGCCATCGACTTCGCCAGGGAGGCGGCGCGTCACCGGCGTCCCGGCGATCGGATCGGGCTGGTGACCTTCGGCGCCACCGCGCTGCTGGAGGAGGCTCCAACCGCCGACCCTCTGCTGGCCGTGACCTCCCATCCGGCCGCCGAGGCCACCGACATCGCCCAGGCCATCCGCACCGCGTTGAGCGCCCTGCCGTCCTCCGGCGGCCGCCGCATTGTCGTCGCCACCGACGGCAATGCCAATCGGGGGGATCTGGAGCAGGCGCTGGCCCTGGCCCGCAGCCAGGGGGTGGAAGTCTCGGTGCTGCCGCTGCAGTCGGGCTCCGGACGGGACGTGCTCGTGGAGGAGGTGCTCGCTCCTGCCGAGGTGCGGGCGGGCGAGCGGTTCCTGGTGCGCGTGCCCATCGTGGCCACGGCGGAGGCGCAGGTGACGCTGCAGATCAAGGAGGACGATCGCCTCATCGCCGAGCGGCGCATCAGGGTGGCCCCCGGCCGCACCACGACGACCCTCTCCCGTGTCGCCGCCGCAGAAGGCGTGCTGCGGTACACGGCCACGCTCCTCGCGGCGCCGGACGAGGTGGCCGGGAACAACCGGGCGGAGGCGCTGGTGACGGTGCGCGGAGCGCCGGTGGTCTGGTACGCCGGCACCGCGCCCGGGGTGCTCTCCCGGGTGCTGGAGGCGCAGGGGATGCGCGTCCGGAGCACCGCGCCGGAATCGCTGCCCGCGTCGCTACATGGCTACAGCGGGATCGCCGCCGTGGTGCTCGACGACGTGAGCGCGCTGTGGCTGTCCGCGGCCCAGATGGCCTCGCTGCGGGATTTCGTCGGCCACCTGGGCGGCGGGCTGATCGCGGTCGGGGGGCCCCACAGCTTCGGCGTCGGGGGGTACGCAGGGACGCCGCTGGAGGACGTTCTGCCGGTCACGATGGACGTGCGGCACCGCCTGGCCATTCCGTCGATGGCCATCGTCCTCGTGCTGGACACCTCGGGCAGCATGGGCGCCTTCGGGACGCAGATTGCCAAGGTGGAACTGGCCAAGGAGACCGCCCAGTCGGTGGTGGATCTGCTCGGCGAGCGCGACGTCATCGGCGTGATCTCCTTCGATCAGGAGCCGCGCTGGCTGGCCCCGCCGACCGAGGCCCGGCACCGGGAGCAGGTAATGGAGCAGGTGGCGCGGATCCAGGCCGGCGGCGGCACCAATATGTACCCCGCCCTGCGCCTGGCCTACGACTACCTGCGCACCTCGGCGGCGAAGGTCCGGCACGTCATCGTCATCTCGGACGGCCAGACCGACCCCGGCGACTTCCAGGGTCTGATCACCCGCATGAGCCGGGACAAGATCACCACCTCGGCGGTGGCCGTCGGCGGTGATGCCGACGAGCCCCTCATGCGCAGCGTCGCCCGGTGGGGCGGGGGACGGTACTATCTGGCCAAGGACCTCTACACCATCCCGCAGATTCTCACCGCGGAGGCGCTGCTCGCCTCCCGGTCCTACCTGGTGGAAGAACGGTTCATCCCCGAGGTGGTCCACCGCGGCCTTATCGACGATCTGGCGCTGCGGCCGCTGCGCGGCTACGTCGCCACCTCGCCCAAACCGGCCGGGACGCTGCATCTCGTCTCCCCGGCGGACGATCCCATCCTGGCCACGTGGCAGTACGGGCTGGGACGCGCCGCGGCCTTCACGGCAGACGCCTCGGGCCGCTGGGCCGCGGAGTGGATCGCCTGGCCCGGGCTGGCCCGGTTCTGGTCGCGGCTGGTCCGCTGGGCGGCGCGCGAGGACGGCGACGGGCTTCAGGTGTCGGTGGAGCAGGTCGACGCCTCGGGGCAGCGGGCCCCGGCGGGTGGGACGGCCGCGATCACGGTGGACGCGTTCACCGCCGCGGGCCTGCCGGTGGACGGGCTGCAGGTGGAGGCCCGCGTGGCCGGCCCCGAGGGCGCGGTGCAGACCCTGACGCTGGTGCAGGCCGCGCCCGGGCGCTACGAAGGGCGGATCCCCGCCGCGCGCGCCGGCGCCTATGTCGTCTCCGTCGTTGCCCGCCACGCCTCGGGCGTCCGGCGGACGACGACGGGATTTGTGGTGCCCTATGCGCCCGAACTGCGCGACCTCGTCGCGAACCGGACCGTGCTGGCCCATCTCGCGGAGGCCACCGGGGGCCGGCTGCTCTCCGACCCCAGGGCGGCGGTGGCCCCAACCCGCTCTCCGCGGGAGGCGGCGGACGCCTGGCCGTACACCGCCGCCGCCGCGGCGGCTCTGTTCCTCGCCGAGATCACCTGGCGGCGCATCCCGGCGATCGGGGACTCCCTGCGCAGCGCGGGGGCGCTTTTGCTGGCCCGGCTGCGCCCGCCGCCTTCCTCCCAGGAGGCGGAGGCCGACCGGTTCTATGAGGAGGCCGACCGCTGGAGGCTGGTGGAGCCGGCGCCGACGGAGGGCGCCGAGTCGATGGAAGCGGCCGCGCGCCTGTACATCGCCAGGTTGAAGGCGGCGCAGAGCGAGGACCAGCGGAAGAGGGGGGCCCGATGACGGACTGGCACGACACCTTCACCTTTGCCGCTCCGGCCCAGGTGACCTTCGGCCCGGGGGTGCTGGCGAAGCTGCCCGAGGCGGTGGCCGGATTCGGTGGGCGCGCCGTCGTGGTGTCCGATCCCGGCATCGCCCGGGCGGGGATTCTCGACCGCGTCCTTCAGCTTCTGGACGGCGCCGGCATCACCGCCGAACCGTACCCGCACGTCGAGCCCAACCCCAGCGTGGAGACCGTCCATGCCGCCGCCGACCTGTTCCGGCGCACCCGCGGCGCGTTCGTGGTCGGCGTGGGCGGGGGCAGCGCGATGGATGTGGCCAAGGTGGTGGCCGCCCTGGTCGCCCACGGCGGCGCGGTCCAGGACTACGAAGGCCTCGGGAAGATCCCCGGCCCCGGCGTCCCGTGCGTGGCCGTCCCGACCACGGCCGGGACCGGCAGCGAGGTGACGATCTTCTCCGTCATCACCGACCGCGCGCGGAAGTTCAAGATGACCATCGGCAGCCTCCACACCGTGCCCCAGGTGGCGCTGTGCGATCCGACGCTGACCGTCTCCATGCCGCCCGCGCTCACCGCGGCCACGGGGATGGACGCGCTCACCCACGCCATCGAGTCCTACAGCAACACCGTCCACAATCCCATCGCCTCCGCCCTGGCCCTGGAAGCGATCCGGCTCATCGGGCGATCCCTGCGCACGGCCTTCAGCAACGGGACCGATCTCCGGGCGCGGACCGAGATGCTGCTGGCCAGCACGATGGCGGCGATGGCCTTCACGCGCACCAGGCTGGGCAACGTGCACGCCATGTCCCATCCCCTGGGGGCGCACTTCGACGTGCCCCACGGGGTAGCCAACGCGGTGCTCCTGCCCACCGTGATGGCCTGGAACCTGGTGGCCTGCCACGACACCTACCCCCAGGTGGCCGCGGCGCTGGGCGAGCGCGTGGAGGGACTGTCTCCCCGCGAGGCGTCGGAGGCCGCGGTGGAGGCCGTGCGCCGCCTGGCGCGCGACGTGCAGATTCCCGAGCGCCTGCGTGATCTGGGCGTGACCCGCGAGGCCATCCCGAAGATGACCGAGGACGCCATGAAGAGCGGCAACGTCCTCGTCAATCCGCGCACGACGACCGCCGCCGACATCGCCGCGCTGTTCGAGGCCGCCTATTGAATGCGCCCGCCCTCCACCGGGGTGTGACGACGGTGAGAGTTCCGGATGGTACCGTGCCTCCACACGGTGCACAATCCCGGATCCCTCCGGCACGGAACACACGTCGGTCCGGTGCTCTTAGGACACGCCCTCCTGTCCAAGAGCGGCCGCGGGGGATCCGGGGACACCCTACGGAATCCGTCGGTGTCGACCCTTCGCGAGGAACGCGCCTTCTGGGCCCACCAACTTCACGCCCACCTGCTCAACACCATCGGCGCCGCGATCGCGCAGTCCCAGGTCTGCGAAGCGGCCGTACGGGAGGCGCGGCCCACCTCCCTTAACGAGGTCGTCCGACTGCGGGAGATGCTCCACGCCCTGGAGGAGGCCACCCGCACCATGGCGGCCTCTGCGGCGCTGCCGAGCCACCTCTTGCCGGAGGTCCGCCGGCGCGTACAGGCCTTCGCCGCAGCGCACCCCTCCGTCGACGTCCGCCTGCGGACGCAGGGTCGCAGCCGCGTCGACCGGAGGGTGACGGCGGCGACGGTGATCGTCCTGCGGGAGGCGCTGGAGAACGCGGTCCGTCACGGGCGACCCCGGAGCATCGAGATCGACCTGGTCCTGGAGCACGGCTCGATGCTCCTCCGCGTCCGGGACGACGGCTGCGGGTTTGATCCGATGACCGTGGAGGCCGCGTCGGACGGTCGGCGGCGTCTCGGCCTGGCCATCATGCGCCAGTGGGCCGCGTCCCTGGGCGGCCGGCTCGTCCTGAGCTCCGTTCCGGGACGAGGCGCGCAGCTGACCCTGCACCTCCCGCTGAGCGACGGCCCTCCGGCGCGGCGCTGAGTCGCCGGGATCGCGCAACGCCCTGCATCCTCGCTCCTCCTGGCACCTGCGGCGGCCTCCGGCGGGCCCGAGGGACGTCCTCCCGGGGCGTCGAACCTATGGCCGTGCGCCTCCTGCGCACATCTTCGCCTGCCGGTTATGAAACGGTTCGCTACGCTGGCCACCGTCACGACCCTCGCCACCTACGTGCTGGTGGTGGTAGGCGGGCTCGTCCGCGCCGCCGGAGCCGGGCTGGCCTGTCCGGACTGGCCGCTGTGCCACGGACGGCTGATCCCGCCGCTCCAGGGTCCCGTGATCATCGAATACATCCACCGGCTGGTGGCCTCGCTGGTAGGTGTCCTGACCCTCGCCCTGGCCGTGGCGGCCTGGCGACGGCGGTGGCAGCGCGGCCCGGCGCTGGCGGCGCTGCTGCTGGTCGGCGTGCAGATCCTCCTCGGCGGGCTCACGGTGCAGAGCCAACTCTACCGCTGGCTGGTCCTGGCCCATCTGGGCACGGCGATGGTCTTTCTCGCCACCCTGGTGGCGCTGACGACCTTCGCCTGGCTCCCCGAAGCCCCTGTGCGCCGCTCGGCCTTCCGGGTGCAGGCGTTGGTCACCGTGCTGGCCACCTTCGGCCTCGTGTTGATCGGCGGATACGTCACCGCCAGCGCCGCAGGAATCGCCTGCCCGGACTGGCCGCTGTGCTACGGGCGCATCTGGCCGGGCGGCGCCGGAGCGACGGCCGTCCAGATGACCCACCGGCTGGCCGCCGCCGTCGTGGGCGCACTCATCGTGCTCACGGCCGCCTCGGCGTACCGCACCGAACCGGGACGCGCGGACCTGCAGGCGACCTCGGCGATTGCGGTCGGGCTGCTGGTGCTCCAGGTGCTCCTCGGCGCGATGAGCGTCGAATACCGGCTGGCCGCGGGGGCGACCACCGCGCATCTGGCCACGGCCGCGGCGCTCTTCGCCACGCTGGTGGTCCTGGCGGCCCTCTCCTCCCGCGAGGTGCCCCCACGCCGCGAGGCGGCCGCCGGAGTCGGGCCCTCCCCGACCGGCCGCCCCTTGAGTCACCGCATCCTCTCCTACGTCGCGCTGACCAAGCCCCGCATCCTCGTGCTCCTGCTGGTCACCGCCCTGGCCTCGATGCTGATCGCCGCCCCGGGCCGGGTCTCGCCGTGGGTGATCCTGTTCACGATGCTCGGCGGCGCGGCGTCGGCGGGGGCGGCGAACGCCATCAATCAGGTCCTGGAGCGCGATATCGACGCGGTGATGTCCCGCACGCGCCGGCGGCCCATCCCTTCCGGACAGGTCGGCACGCCCTACGCGCTGGCCTTCGCCATCCTGCTGGGGGCGGCGGCGTTCGTGGAACTGGCCGTGCTGGTCAATCTGGTCAGCGCCTTCCTGGCCCTGCTGGCCCTGGGGATCTACGTCGTCGTCTACACCCTCTGGCTGAAACGCTCGACTCCCCAGAACATCGTCATCGGCGGCGCTGCCGGCGCGATGCCGCCGCTGGTGGGATGGGCCGCGGCCACCGGTCGGATCGACCTGCCCGCCGTCCTGCTGTTCCTGATCGTCTTCCTGTGGACGCCCCCGCACTTCTGGGCCCTGGCCCTGCACCGGCGCGAGGACTACGCGCGGGCCGGCGTGCCCATGCTTCCCGTGGTGGCGGGAGAGGAGACCACGCGACGGCAGATCGTGTTCTACACCGTCCTGCTGGTCGCGGCGACGTTGCTCCTGCAACCCTTCGGCGCGATGGGCTGGGTGTACGGCGCCTCCGCGCTCTTGCTGGGCGCGGTGTTCGTGGCACTCGCCGTGCAGCTGTGGCGCGAGCGGAGCCGGCGCTCAGCGGTCCGCCTGTTCGGGTACTCCGTGGTCTATCTGGCTCTCCTCTTTGCGGCCATGGTCGCGGACCGACTGATCGGTTAGCAGCAGGCAAAGCGCCAGCGCCGTTACCGGGAGGACCAGCAGAAAAGCCCAGGTCAGGCCCCATCCCGCCAGCGCCCCGCCGGCGGCAGGGCCGAGGAAGAAGCCCAGATCGGCCGCCGCGTTGAAGCCGCCCATGGCCGCCACCAGCAGTCCCGATGGGGCCTGGCCGGCGATGCGGGTGCTGAGCGCGGTGGGCACGGCGGCGCCCATCCCCCCGGCGGCCGCGCCGACCAGAAGCAGGGACCAGAAGGAGGGGAGGAACGGGGTGAGGGCGGCGCCGATCCCGCGGGCGAGGAAGGCCGGGACGATCAACCGCTCCGCGGTCCGGCGGCGGGCGGTGCGGCGCAGCCCTTCCTGCGCGGCGATGAAGGCGACCGCCGCGCCGGTGTAGATCAACCCGATGGCGTCGGCGCTCAACCCGCGGGACGCCGCGTGCAGCGGGAGGAAGGTGGTGTAGACGCTGAAGGCCGCGGTGTTGCAGACGGTCAGCGTCCAGTTCCGCAGCACGGCGGGCGATCGGCGCAGGAGCTCCTGCAGGGCGGCCACCGGGTTCCCCGCGGCGGCGTCGTCGCACCGGGGTCGGATGGCGGCGGTGGCCGGGATCGTGAGCGCGGCGAGGATGGCCGCGCCGTAGAAGGGGGTGGCCAGGGAGAAGCGGTCGGCCAGCCACCCGCCCAGGGCCGGCCCGACCAGCTGACCGACGCCGAAATACAGCCAGAACACGGCGAAGGCGCCGGCGCGGCGTTCGGGAGGACCGAGATCGGCGACCTCCGCGAACAGCACCGGCCACAGCATCCCGCGCAGCGCCCCGAAGAGCATGCGGTTCAGGTACAGACCTCCCAGCGACACCACCTGGGGGAACCAGGCCAGGGCCAGGGCGCTCCCGGCCAGGGCGATCGCCGCCGCGGCGCGGCGTCCGATCCGGGAGGTGGCGGCCGGGGCCAGCAGTTCGGAGACCACGAGGACGAGCGACATCGCTCCCACCACGCCGCCGATGTGAAACGGGGCGAGGCCCCGACGGTCCAGGTCGAGCGGCAGGACGGGGGTGATCATCAGGATCGAGGTCAACGCGCCGAAGGCGATCAGCCCGAAGGCGTGGAGGCGCAGCGCGGCCGGCACGGCCCCTACGATAGCACAGACGGACGATGCCTGCCGCAGCGGAGGGCCGGGTCGCGACGCCACGGCGGCCCTAACCTTGACACATTAGGGACGGTTGTTAATATAAGAAGTTGCCCCTGTAGGGGTTCCCCTAGCTGGAGTTGAGGTGAGTGGCACGTGATCAAGCCTCCGCTTGAGGCCCTGCTGGAGCGTGTGGACAACAAATACGCCCTGGTCATCATCGCCGCCAAACGGGCGAGACAGATCAAGGAAGGGGCGCTGTCCGTCGTGGACCTCGATACGCGAAATCCGGTGACGGCCGCCCTGGAGGAGATTGCCGCCGGCAAGATTCGCTACGAGATGCCGAAGGTGGGCATCAAGTGATCTCCGGCCGGGGAACCGCATCCTCCGTCTCCTGCGTATTCTGGGAAGGATTATGTCCACCATCCTGGCCCTGCTGCTGGTGGGACTGATGGCGGCGAGCGTGGGCGCCGCCCCCGCCGCCGTGGAACGGACGGAAGGCGCGCTGGTGTTCGGCGCGTCGGTCCCCAAGTCCGCTTTCGCTCCGGGAGAGGCGGTGGAGATCCGCCTGACCGTGCGCAACGCCGGCAGCACGGCGCAGGTGGTGACGTTCATGAGCGCCCAGCGCTTCGAGTTTGTCGTCCGCCGCGCCCGGGGCGACGAAGTCTGGCGCTGGTCCCACGACAAAGCCTTCGCCCAGGCGATTGAGACCGCCCAGCTGCGTCCGGGAGAGACGATGACCTTCCGCGAAACCTGGGACCAGCGCGACCTGCAGGGGCGACGGGTGGACGCCGGCAGCTACGAGGTGGTGGCGATCTTTCTCGGTCAGGTCGGCGGGCGGGCCTCGGTCGCGCTGCCTCCCATCGGCATCACCATCACGCCGCGGTAGCGCCGGCAGCCGAAGACGCCCGCCATCCGGTATAATGGACCCGGCGTGGCGGCGTAGCTCAGTTGGTCAGAGCACGCGGCTCATACCCGCGGAGTCGGGAGTTCGACTCTCCCCGCCGCCACCAGTGTTGTCGGCGGCAGGCCCGGGCCTGCCGCCGACCCGTCTTCCGGGTGGAGCGGGACCGGCATGCTGGAACGGGTGGTGCGAACAATCGAAGCCCACGCCATGGTCTCCCCCGGCGACACCGTCGTCCTGGCGGTCTCCGGAGGGGCCGACTCGATGGCGCTGCTGCACCTGTTCCTCTCCCTGCGGGAGGCCTGGCGCCTGCGCCTCCACGTGGCCCATCTGGATCACGGCCTCCGGCCGGACAGCGCGCAGGATGCGGCCTTCGTCCGTGAGGCGGCGGTCTCCCTGGCGGTTCCGGTCACGGTGGGCGGGGCCGACGTCCGCGCCTTCGCCCTCCGCCAGCGCCGGTCCGTCGAGGACGCCGGCCGGGCCCTGCGGTATGCGTTTCTCGCGGACGTGGCCCGCGCCGTCGGCGCCCGAGTCGTGGCCACCGCGCACACGCGGGACGATCAGATTGAGACGATCCTGATGCGGCTCGTCCAGGGCGCCCGCTGGGAGGCGCTGGCGGGAATTCCCCCCACCCGGCCGCTGGGCGCCGCCACGGTGGTGCGGCCCCTGCGTGAGGTGAGCCGCGAAGAGATCGTCGCCTTCCTGCGCGCTCGTGACCTTCCCTGGCGCGAGGATCCGACCAACCGCGACCTGCGGATTCCACGCAACCGGATCCGGCACGTCGTCCTGCCGGAGTTGCTGCGCGCCTGTCCGGATGCGGCGGCGCTGCTCTGGGACGTCGGCGAAGCGGCCCGCCGGACCGACATCGCGATGCACCGACTGGCCGCCGTGCACTACGGGTACCTGCGAAGGTGGGAAGAGCGCACGGTTCGGCTCCCCCGGGAGGCGTTCCGGGCGCTCCCGGCACCCCTGCGCCGGCGGGTCCTGGCGGCCGCCCTGGCGGAGGTGTCTGGAACAGCCCCGCCGCCCTTCCGCGTTGTTGCAGAGGGATTGCGGCGCGCGGAGCAGGGGGCGGTGGGCAGCGAGACGTCCGCCGCCGGCGTCGTGGTGCGCGTCGGATACGGTACGATTGAGGTGGCCCCCGCCGAGCGGCCGCGTCCTGCGGAGGCGTACCTGCTCCCGGTGCCGGGCGAGGTGAGGGCCGAGGAGTTCGGGGTGATCGTCAGCGCCACCCTCGCCCCGGCGGGCGACGGTCCGCAGGCCGGGGTGGAGGCGGTCTTCGATGCCGCCTCTCTGGCCCTGCCGCTGCGGATCAGGGCCTGGCGGGACGGCGACCGGATTGTCCTGCCCGGTCTGGGAGGGGAAAAGAAGGTGCAGGACCTCTTTGTGGACGCGAAGGTGCCGCGCTGGCGACGACGGCGCGTGGCGCTGGTGGTCGACGGGCACGACCACATCCTGTGGGTGGTCGGATACCGCACCTCGGCGTGCCATCCGGTGACGGAGCGGACCACCACGGTCGTCCGCCTGCAGGCGCGGCCGGCTTGATTTGACCAGGGATTCATCGTATCGTATGGCCAATTGAGAGGCAGGGGGCTGTCCGGTGGTCAATCGGTATCTGCGCAACCTGGTGGTCTGGGCGATCATCCTGGCCGTCGTCGTCTACTTCTTCCTCCCCCTGTACCGGTCGAAGACGCCCCGCGAGGAGATCTCCTACAGCCAGTTCCTGAACTACGCCCAGGCGGACCGCATCGCCGACGTGACCATCGGCGACGACACGGTCACCGGCAAGCTGCGCGACGGGCAGCCCTTCCGGACCTTTGTCCCGCCCAACGACACCTCGTACCTCTCCCTCCTGCAGAGCAAGGGCGTCACGATCAAGGTGGAGCCGAAGAGCCGCAACGCCCTGTGGCCCAACCTCCTGTCCACCATGCTGCCCTTCTTCCTGCTCATCGGGCTCTGGCTGCTCATGCTGCGTCAGGCCCAGTCGGGCAGCAACCAGGCGATGTCCTTCGGGAAGAGCCGGGCCCGATTGCACACGGAGAACCGTCCCAAGGTCACCTTCGATGACGTGGCCGGGGTGGACGAAGCCAAGGAAGAGCTGCAGGAGGTCATCGAGTTCCTCAAGCACCCCAAGAAGTTCCAGGCCCTGGGGGCGAAGATCCCGCGCGGCGTCCTGCTGGTCGGTCCGCCGGGCAGCGGCAAAACGCTGCTGGCCAAGGCCGTGGCCGGCGAGGCCGGTGTGCCCTTCTTCTCCATCTCCGGCTCCGAGTTCGTGGAGATGTTCGTAGGGGTGGGGGCCTCCCGGGTCCGCGACCTCTTCGAGCAGGCCAAGAAGAGCGCGCCCTGCCTGGTCTTCATCGACGAGATCGACGCCGTGGGCCGCCAGCGTGGGGCGGGGCTGGGGGGCGGGCACGACGAACGGGAGCAGACGTTGAACCAGCTCCTGGTGGAGATGGACGGGTTCGACCCCAACGCCGGCATCATCGTCATCGCCGCCACGAACCGTCCCGACATCCTGGATCCGGCCCTCCTGCGGCCGGGCCGCTTCGACCGCCGGGTGGTCGTGGACAACCCCGACAGCAAGGGGCGGCGGGCCATTCTCGAGGTGCATGTGCGCGGGAAGCCGCTCGGCGACGACGTGAGCCTGGAGGTCCTGGCCAAGCACACGCCGGGATTCTCCGGCGCCGACCTGGCCAACCTGGTGAACGAGGCGGCGCTGCTGGCCGCGCGCCGCAACAAGAAGAAGATCACCATGGCGGAGATGGACGAGGCGATCGAGCGCGTGATTGCCGGTCCGCAGCGGCGCAGCCGCATCCTGAGTCCGCGGGAACGCGAGATCGCCGCCTACCACGAGGGCGGGCACGCGTTGCTGGGCAAGCTGCTGCCGAACGCCGATCCGCCCCACAAGGTCACCATCCTGCCGCGGGGGATGGCCCTGGGCTACGTCATCTCCGCCCCGCCGGAGGACAAGTACACCTACACGCGTGGGGAGTTGCTGGATCGGATCACCGCGGCCCTGGGCGGCCGGGTGGCCGAGGAGCTGGTCTTCGGCGAGGTGACCACCGGCGCGCAGAACGACTTCGAGCAGGCCACCGACCTGGCCCGGCGCATGGTCACCGAGTTCGGGATGAGTGAGAAGCTCGGCCCCCTGTCCCTGGGCAAGCGCCACGGCCCGGTCTTCCTCGGCCGCGATCTGGTCGAAACGCGCAACTACAGCGAGGAGATCGCGTACGAGATCGATAAAGAGGTGCGCCGCATCATCGACGAGTGCTACGACCGTGCCCGCACCCTGATCACCGAACACCGCGATCGCCTGGAGCGCGTGGCCAGAGCGCTGCTGGAGCGGGAGAGCCTCGAGGGAGAGGAGCTGGAACGCGTGCTGGCCGGCGAGGCGCTGGAGGCCCCCGCGGTCGCGGTCCAGCCGCAGCCCGCGCCCGGGCAGCCCGCCCTGAAGGCCGAGAAACCGGTGGAGAAGCCCCTCCCCACCCTCAAGCCCAAGCCGGAAGCCTCGTAGCGTCCTCCGGGCGCCGGCGTCGGGAGGAGCGGGTCGCCAGGCGTCCTCCGGATCGGGCTTGTGCCCTCAGGCCAGAAGAAGGACCGTCCCCGCAGGGCGCGAAATCACCCCCGCGTCCGGTTGTCCGCGGAGGAGGCGGGGATGTCCCCACGCCAGATCGCCCACATCGCGCTGCTCGCCGCCCTGTACGTGGTGCTCGGCCAGGTGGTGCGCTTCATCCCGAACCCGATGGTGCCGGGGGCGATCATCGCCCTGAATATGGTGGTGGTCGTGGTGGCCGGGATCCTGCTCGGTCCCGTTCCGGGAGCGCTGGTGGGGCTCGTCGGGACGCTGCTGAACGCCATCAGCCCTGCCGGCAATCCCTTCGAGCGGGCCGCGATCATTCCCCACACCATCATGGGGGCCGCGGCCGGATGGGCGCGGGGAGCGCCGGTGGTCCTCGCCGCGCTGACGATCATCGTCGGACACGCCCTGAACATCCTGGCCTTCGTCATCCTCCGCCTCCTGCCGGCCAACCAGGTCACCGCGACGGTGTTCTCCGTCGGATTGCTCCTGGAGATCGTGATCGACGTGGTGGTGATCAGCATCCTCGTGCCCCTGCTGCGCCCGCTGATCCGGTCGTCGTAGAATTGAAGGGAAGATGGCTCTCGTCGAGGCACCGGAGGTTCCCATCGAGCCGCGCGTCGTCGTGCCCGCGGCGAGCACGGCCCTGATCGTCGTGGACATGCAGAACGACTTCGTCAAGCCGGGCGGCGCGCTGGTCGTGGCCTCCGCCCAGCAGACCGTTCCTGCAATTCAGCGCCTGCTGGCCCTGGCCCGGGCCCGGGGGTTGGCGGTCTTCTACACCCAGGATACCCACGAGCCGGGGGATATCGAGTTCCCCATCTGGGGACAGCACGTCCTCCGCGGCTCCTGGGGGTGGCGGATCATCGACGAGCTGGCTCCCCAGCCGGGGGAGCGGGTGATCGAGAAGCTGCGCTACGACGGCTTTTTCGGGACGAGCCTGGATCACGAACTGCGGCTGAAGAAGATCGCCCGGGTCATCGTCTGCGGGACGGTGGCCAACATCTGCGTGCTGCACACCGCCGGCAGCGCGGCGCTGCGCGGCTACGGGGTCATCCTGCCGGTGGATGCGGTGTCGGCGATCACGCCCTTTGACCTGCAGGCGGCCATCCGCCAGATCTCGTTCCTCTACCGCGGGGTGATCACGACCTCAGAGGGGATCACGGTCGCGGACGGGTGATGGCAGGATCTCGGGAGGTGCACGGTGGCGCGGACGGATAGGATCCAGCGGAAGACCGGGCTCAGCCTGGTGCCCATCCTCGTCTACGTGGCCGTGGTGGCGGTGGCGACGGGGGGAGTGCTGGTCTGGGATCTCCTCTGGCAGCGGGGCCAGGAGGCCAGCCGGCGGCCGCCTCCGACCGACGTCGTGGCGAAGAACCTCGTGGAGAACATCATCGGCCCCGGCACCGTGAAGACGGTCAAGGTGGACGAGAAGGCCGGTACGGTGGAGGTGACCTTCGAGTCCGCCACCTACCCGCCGGCGGTCCGGGCGACTGTGGCCGGCACCGTGGCGGCACGCGGGCTGGACCTCCTGCGGACCGGGATGCGGGTGAGCGCGGGGGAGACTCTGGTCTACGTGCGGCGCGAAGACGGCCAGGAGGTACCGGCGGCGAAGGCGGAGGTGAGCGGACGGCTGGTTCGGATCCTGGTCAAGGCCGGAGACAAGGTTGAGGAGAACACCGCCGTCGTGCTCATTGAACCCGACGACAAGCGGGAGGCCCGGCAGAACCTGGAGACCGAGGGGTTGCTGGCCTGGCAGGCCATCATCGGCCAGCTCAGCCAGATCCACACCGTGACCTCGCAGATCGTCTACGGCGATATTACCCTGGCCACGGTGGTCGGCAAGCGCGGCCAGCAAAAGGTGAGCGCCTCCTTTCACGAGAGCCTGAAGTAGGCGGATCCGTGGGGACGATTACGGTCGGCGAACCCCTGACGATCGCCGACGTCGTGGCCGTCGCGAGGGAGAGGGCACAGGTGGCCCTCTCTGCTCTCGCTCGGGAGCGCATGGCGGCTTCGCGGGCCCTCGTGGAACGGCTGGTCGAGGAGGGGCACACCGTCTACGGCATCACCACCGGTGTCGGGGAACTGGCCGGGGTGCGGATCTCGCCGGCGCAGTCGGCGCAGTTGCAGGTCAACATCATCCGCAGCCACAGCGCGGGGGTCGGGGAGCCCCTTCCCGATGAGGTCGTCCGGGCGATGATGCTCCTGCGGGCGCACGCCCTGGCGCAGGGCTATTCGGGGGTGCGGGAGCAGCCGGTGGCGTTGCTCCTGGCACTGCTGAACCGCGGGCTGCACCCCGTCATTCCGGCCCAGGGCTCGGTGGGCGCCAGCGGCGACCTCGCCCCGCTGGCCCACCTGGCCCTGGCCCTGATCGGGGAAGGCGAGATCCGTTCCGAAGGCGGCGTGGTGCCGGCGGCCCGGGCGCTGCAGGCCGCCGGGCTCGAGCCGGTGACCCTCGCCCCCAAGGAAGGCATGGCCTTGATCAACGGCACGCAGCTCATGACCGCCTGCGGAGCCCTGGCCGTGCACGACGCCCTGGAGCTGGCGGTCTGCGCCGACATCGCCGGCGCCATGACGGCCGAGGCGCTGGGCGCCCAGGTGGAGGCCTTCGACCCCCTGATCCATGCCCTGCGCCCGCATCCGGGCCAGCAGGCCAGCGCCGGCAATCTCCGCCGGCTGCTGGAAGGCAGCGAGGTGCTGGCGTCCGCCCCGGCCCGGGCCAAGGCGCAGGACGCCTACGCCCTGCGCTGCATGCCCCAGGTACACGGCGCCTGCCGGGACGCCATGACCTACGCCGCGCAGGTGGTGGAGATCGAGATCAACTCGGCCACGGACAACCCGCTGGTCTTCGCCGCCGCCCAACGCGTGATCTCGGGCGGCAACTTCCACGGCCAGCCCGTGGCCCTGGCCCTCGATCTGCTGGCCATCGCGGCCAGCGCCCTGGCCGGCATCGCCGAGCGGCGGATCGAGCGGCTGGTCAATCCCCATCTCAGCGGCCTCCCCGCCTTCCTGACCCGCGACGGCGGGCTGCACTCCGGGCTGATGCTGGCCCAGTACACCGCCGCGGCCTTGGTCTCGGAGAACAAAGTGCTGAGCCATCCCTCCAGCGTGGACAGTATTCCGACCTCGGCCAACCAGGAAGACCACGTCAGCATGGGGGCGATCGCCGCGCGCAAGGCGCGGGCCGTGGTCGGTCACGCCCAGCAGGTGCTGGGCATTGAGTTGCTCTGCGCCGCCCAGGCCCTGGACCTGCGCGCCCCGTTGCGCCCGGCCCCCGGCACGGGGGCGGCCCGCGCGGCCCTGCGGGCGCTCGTCCCGACCCTGGCCGGCGACCGCGTCCTGGCCCCCGACCTGGCGGCGGTGCGGCGGCTCGTGGCCGAGGGGACGGTGCGGCGCAGTGTCGAGGCCGTGATCGGAGAGCTGGCATGACCCTGGCCGGTCCTCCCCGCCGCCTCCGCGCCCCCCGGGGGACGGCCCTGAGCTGTCGCGGCTGGCCCCAGGAGGCGGCGCTGCGGATGCTGCTGAACACCCTCGACCCCGAGGTGGCCGAGAAGCCGGAGGAGCTCATCGTCTACGGGGGGACAGGGCGGGCCGCCCGCAACTGGGCGGCCTTCGACGCCATCGTCCGCAGCCTGCAGGAACTCGCCGGGGACGAGACGCTGCTGGTGCAGTCGGGCAAACCGGTGGGCATCTTCCGCACCCACGAGTGGGCGCCGCGGGTGCTGATCAGCAACACCATGCTGGTGCCGGCCTGGGCCACCTGGGAGACGTTCTGGGAGCTGGAGGCCTTGGGCCTGATGATGTACGGTCAGATGACCGCAGGGTCGTGGATCTACATCGGCACCCAGGGCATCCTCCAGGGTACCTACGAGACCTTTGCCGCGGTGGCCCGCCGGCATTTCGGGGGCAGCCTTCGGGGGCGCACCGTGCTCACGGCGGGATTGGGCGGGATGGGCGGGGCGCAGCCCATGGCCGTGACGATGAACGAGGGCGTCGCCCTGGTCGTGGAGGTCGATCCGGCCCGGATCCACCGCAGGCTGGCCGCGGGATGGCTGGATCATGCAACCGACAACCTGGACGAAGCGTTGCGGCAGATCACAGAAGCACGCCGCAGCGGAACCCCGCTGTCTGTCGGGCTGCTCGGGAACGCTGCGGAGGTGTTCCCCGAACTGGTCCGTCGCGGCGTGCGATTTGACGTGGTGACCGACCAGACCTCGGCCCACGATCCGCTCGGCGGCTACATCCCGGAAGGGGTGACGGCGGAAGAGGCCCCGCAGCTGCGGCGCGATCATCCCGAGGAGTACGTGCGCCGCTCCCGGGCCTCCATGGTCCGTCACTGCGAGGCGATGGTCCAGATGAGCCGCCGGGGGAGCGTCGTGTTCGACTACGGAAACAACCTGCGCGGGCAGGCCAAAGCCGCGGGCTTCGCCGACGCCTTCGCCTACCCGGGGTTCGTGCAGGCGTACATCCGGCCGTTGTTCTGCGAGGGGAAGGGCCCCTTTCGCTGGGTGGCGCTCTCCGGCGACCCGAAGGACATCCTCCGCACGGATCAGGCCGTCCTGGAGCTCTTCCCGCAGGACGAACCGCTGGCGCGCTGGATCCGGCTGGCGGAGCAGCGCGTTCCGTTCCAGGGGCTCCCGGCGCGGATCTGCTGGCTCGGGTATGGCGAACGGGCGCGGGCGGGACTGGCCTTCAACGATCTGGTCCGGTCGGGCGCGCTGCAGGCGCCCATCGTCATCGGCCGGGACCACCTGGACAGCGGCTCCGTGGCCTCGCCCTACCGCGAGACCGAGGGCATGCGCGACAGCTCCGACGCCGTGGCCGACTGGCCGATCCTCAACGCCCTCCTCAATACCAGCGCCGGAGCCACCTGGGTGGCCGTCCATCACGGCGGCGGGGTGGGCATCGGATACTCCATCCACGCCGGCCAGGTGGTCATCGCCGACGGCACCCCCCTGGGGGCGCAGAAGCTGGAGCGGGTGCTGACCACTGATCCCGGGTCCGGCGTGATGCGGCATGCCGACGCCGGTTATCCGGAGGCCATCGCCGCCGCCCGGCGGCACGGGCTGCGGATCCCCATGCTGGGGGACTAACCCTCGAAGGCGACAGGAAACCGGCTCCCGTGTCGAATTTTTTCTGATTGTTCCCTGCCGGGCGATAACGGGAGGCGTGAGGTGTTCGCACTCAACTTCTATTCATCCGTGTTCGCCGAGCAGCTGCGCGACGGGCGCAAGTCCGCGACGATTCGGCTGGGCGACAAGCGGGACAAGTACCAGGAAGGGCAGATTGTCTGGCTCACCGTGGGCCAGCGGTTCGGCACGCGGAAGAAGATTGCCGCCGCGGTGATCGACCGCATCGAGGTGAAACCGCTGCACTCGGTGACTCCGCGGGAGATCCAGCGGGACAATCCGTCGCTGCGCAGCCACGACGAGCTGGTGGACTTCCTGGCCAAGATCTACGGCCGGAAGATTTCCGCGGAGGACACGGTGACGGTCATTCACTTCTCCCGGATTGACGAGTTCCCCGCCGTATGACCCGCCTGCGCATCGGCGTCATCGGCACGGGGTTCGGCAGCCAGGTCCAGATCCCGGCCTTCCGGGCGCATCCGCGGGCCGCGGTCGTCGCCGTGGCCAGCGCCACGCCGGGCAAGGCTGCCGCAGTGGCCCGACGGTTCGACATCCCCTACGCCTTCGACCGGTGGGAGGAGCTGATCGAGGCGGACCTCGATCTCGTCAGTGTCACCCCCCAGCCGGTCTGGCACTATCCCATGTCGCTGGCCGCCATGGACCGCGGCCGGCATGTCCTCTGCGAGAAACCGATGGCCATGAACACCGCGGAGGCGGTGGAGATGCTGGCCCATGCGGAGCGTGCCGGCATCATCCACGCCATCGATCACGAACTGCGCTTCAACCCCAACCGCCGGAAGATCAAAACGCTCATCGATGACGGGTTCCTGGGCCGGCCGCGCCACGCGTTGATCACGGTGGTCAGCGGCGGCCGGGCCGATCCCGCCCGGCCCTGGACCTGGTGGGCGGACGCCTCGCAGGGAGGAGGCCTGCTGGGCGCCCAGGCCTCGCATCAGATCGACCTGTTGCGGTTCTATCTCGGCGAGATCACCGGCGTGTCCGGGGTGACGGAGACCTTCATCCGCGAGCGTCCGGTTCCCGGGGGCACGCGCCCGGTGACCTCCGAAGACTTCACCACCTTTGCCCTGCACTTTGCCTCGGGCGCGGTGGCCACGGTGCTGCTCAGCGTCGTGGCCGCGCATGCCGAGGGTCCGCGCATTGAGCTGTGGGGCGACGAGGGGAGCCTGCGGCTGGACGGCCAGGAGCGGCTGTGGGGGGCGCGGAAAGGCGGGGAGTGGCGGGAACTCACCGAGCCCGAGACGCTGACGGCCCCGCCCGGGATGGACTACCCGTCACTGTGGGGTCTGTCCTTCGTGCGGTTTGCGGACCACCTGATTGCGGCGATCCTGGACCACTCGCCGCTCGCCCCGGCCGCCACCTTCGCCGACGGGCTCGCAGTCCAGCGGGTGCTGGACGTCATCCGGCAGTCGCGGTGGAGCGCGCCGGCCCGATGACCGTCCGCGAGATTAGCAGGGGCCACGCCGGCAGCGAAGAGGTCCCGCGCTCCTTTCGTCCATCAGGCCGCGAATGCGGTCAGGCCCCGGCGAAGGTCAGCTCCGATACCTCGATCATGGGCACGCCGTAGGCGATCCGTCCGGCGTACTCCCACTTCAGCTCCGACCCCAGGGCGGTGATCTGGCGCATGAGCGCGAGGAAGCTTCCGGCGATCGCGAAGTTCTCGACCGGATAGGCGATCGCACCGTCCTCCACCCGCAGCCCGAGCGCCTGAACGGAGAATTCGCCGGTGATCGGATTCGTGCCGGCGTGCACCCCCATCACCTCGGACACGATAACGCCGTCGGCGAGGGTCACGCCCTGACCCGGTGCGACGTACAGGTTGCTCGGGGCCACCCCCAGGATGCCGCGGTAGGTGCGCCAGGCGTGGCCGGTGTTCTGCAGCCCGAGCGTCCGGGCCGTCTCCGAGTTCGTCAGGTAGGAGGTGAGCACGCCGCTCTGGACCAGCACCGTTTTCTGCGCCGGGGTGCCCTCCGCATCCACGGGGCGGCTGGCCAGTCCGTCCGGCAGCAGGGGATCGTCGATCAGGGTCAGCAGGGGCGAAGCGATCGCTTCGCCGAGCCGTCCGGCCAGCGGGCTCTTGCCCTCCGCGACCTGCTTGCCGTTCCACATCGGGCTGAAGGCGGCCAGCAGCGCCGCCGCGGCCTTCGGCTCCAGATACGCCCGGTACTTCCCCGTGGGCAGCGGTTTCGCCCCGAGCAACCGGCCGGTGCGCTCCGTCATCTCCAGGGCCGTCCGGCCCGGCTCCAGCGCGGCGACGCCCGTGGCCCACTCGTCGTCGAACCCCTGCTTGCGGCTGGCGCCGTCCTGCATCACCAGGGAGGCAATCAGCCCGGCGACGCCGCGCCGGTACGATCCCTCCGCGCCCTCCGTCGAGGCGACGGCGACCTCCCACTCTCGCTCGGCGTAGGAGGCGTAGAGGACCTGCTTCACCCGGGCGTCCTCGCGGATCGTGCTCTCCAGGCCGATCGCCATCTGGATCTTGGCCTCCAGCGACCCCTGCAGGGCCTGGCCGACCAGGTTCCTGTGCGGGGTGGCCCGGCCAGCAGGGAGGAACCCGCCCGTCTCGGACTGCAGGCCGGCGTTGTCGATGGCCTCCTGCAGCATCCAGTCCAGGGCCTCGGGCGTGAGTTCCTCGCTGTAGGCGTATCCGGTCCGGCCGGCGACCACGACACGCACGCCGACTCCGCCCCGCACCGCCTGGGTGAGCTGCTCCAGCCGTCGCTGGTGGGCGCGGGCGGTGAGCTCCCGGCCGAGCTCAGCCAGCACCTCCGCGGCCACGCCGCGTTCCCGGGCTCTGGCCAGGACGTAGCGGCGGGCCTCTTCCGGCGTCACGTGCTCTCGCCTCCGACCACGAGCTCCGAGACCAGCACATGGGGTTGCCCGACCTCCGCGGGGATGGACCCGGAGAGGCTGCCGCACATCCCCGATCCGGTCCGCAGATCCGTGGAGACGGCGACGATCCGCCGCAGTGTCTCCGGACCCTTCCCGACCAGCATGGCGCCCCGCACAGGCTCCGCGATCTGTCCGCGGCGGATCCGATACGCCTCCTGCACGCCGAAGTTGTACTCTCCGGAGCCGGGCCTCACCTGACCGCCGCGAAAGGCCCTGGCGTAGAGCCCGTCGTCCACCTGCCGGAACAACGCCTCCAGCGGCGTGTCGCCCGCGGTGATGAAGGTGTTCCGCATCCGGGAGGTGGGGGCGAAGGTGTAGTCCTGGCGGCGCCCCGACCCGGTTGGGGCGTACCCGGTGAGCAACGACCCCCAGCGGTCCACCATGTAGCTCTTCAGCACGCCGCGCTCGATCAGGACCGTCCGCTGTGTCGGGGCGCCCTCGTCGTCGAACTCGCTGCTGCCCCAGCCGTGGGGGATCGTGCCGTCGTCGACATAGGTCACGACCGGGCTGGCCACCTGCTCTCCGATCATCTCCGAAAGGACCGAGGCCTTCTTGGCCACGGAGGTGGTCTCCAGCAGGTGCCCCACGGCTTCGTGGAAGATCACGCCGCCGAAGCCGTTGCCCAGGACCACCGGCATCGTTCCGGCCGGCGCCGGGTGCGCCCGCAGATTGGTCAGGGCCTGCGTCCCTGCACGTCGTCCCACCTCCCGGGGCGGATGGTGGTCGAAGAGCTCGAGCCCGACGCTCAACCCTTCCCAGGCCACCCCCGTCTGGACGGTCCGGCCATCCTGCGCGATGGCCGTGACGGAGAGGCGGGTGCGGACCCGATGGTCTTCCGTCCAGGTGCCGTCGGAGTTGGCCACCAGGACATCCTGCTCCCACTCCTGCAGGGTGCCCTCGACCTGGACGATCTCCGGGGCCACCCGTGCCCCCGCGTCGGCCTCGCGCAGCCGATCCAGACGGTACCGTCTGGGCTGGTCGTCATGCGGCACCTGCGGCAGGTGCAGTCCCGCGGCCGCGGCCCTGCGGAAGTCCACCCCGCCGGCCCCGCGGTGGTCCACCCGACCGGCGGTACCCTTGGCCCGAACAAGATACTCCACGGCATCATGCAGCCCCTGAGGCGTGAGGTCGTTCGTGTAGGCGTAGGCCACCTCGGTGCCGTAGAAGAGACGCAGGCCGGCGCCGTACTCGCGGCCGCTGGTCGCCTCCTTGACCTCGCCGTTGAGCACCCGCAGCGCGCGGCGTTTCCACCGCTCCACGTAGAGTTCGGCGAAGGAGGCGCCGCCTCTCCGCGCGCGGGCCAGGACGTCGGCGACCAGGGCCTCAGCCAGCATGAGACCAGTCTATGCGCTCTCCTCGGGGTTGGGAAGACGGAGGAACTCCGGCGGCACGCTGCGGGTCAGGTAGAGGGAGGGGCCGGCCTGGTAGAAGGTGACGCCGGCCTCGGCGGCCCGGCGCGCCAGCACCGTGATGACCACGGCGTCGGCGCTGTGCCGGCGGGCGACCACCAGCGCCTCCTGCCGCGTCGCCGAGAGGTGCACGAACTGGCGGTCCTGAGGATGCAGCCCCACCGTGCGCAGGTGGTCGAGCAGCGCCGCCGGCGCGCCGTGGTACAGCCACTCGGGCGGTACCACGGGAGTCCCCGGCGTCTCGATGGGGACGGTGTGCCCGTAGCGGGCCCGGATGCGTCCTTCGACCAGTTCGTAGCGGCGGACGTCTCGCCCGGCCAGCCGGCGGATGGCTTCGGCGGTGACCCAGGCCCACCCGGGTTGACCGGCGATCGCGGCGGCCAGCATCTCGAGTTCGACGAATCCTGCGGCATCGAGCGTGATCCCCACGCTCTCGGGCTTGTGGCGGAGGATGAGCGCAAGGAAGCGGCTCAGCCGGTCGTCCCGCTCCTGGCTCGACGGGCGGCCCGGCGATCGCATCGGGGACACGGCATCGCTCCTTCTGTGCCCGTCCGGCGCCCTCCTGTCGAGGAGAAGCCCTGCGCAGCGAAGAACAAGCAACGGTCGGGACGAGGTGGGTCGTGGCGCGGATCGTGGAGTGCGTGCCGAATTTCAGCGAGGGCCGGCGGGAGGAGATCGTCCAGGCGCTGGCCGGGGCGGTCCGCGATACGGCGGGGGTGCGGCTGCTGGACGTCCAGGCCGACCCCAGCCACAACCGCTGTGTGCTCTCCTTCGTCGGCGACCTGGAGGCGGTGCGGGCCGCGGCGCTGGCCGCCGCGGCCCGCGCCGTCGAGCTCATCGACATGAACCGGCACCAGGGCGAGCATCCCCGTATCGGGGCGGTGGATGTGATTCCGCTGGTGCCGATCGCCGGTGTCTCCATGGAGGAGTGTGTGGCCGCGGCGCGGGCGCTGGGCCGAGAGATCTGGGAGCGCCTGCGCCTTCCCGTCTACTTCTACGCCGAGGCCGCCCTGCGGCCGGAGCGGAAGCGGTTGCCGGAGATCCGCAAAGGGGAGTACGAGGGCCTGAAAGAGAAGCTCGCCGACCCCCTCTGGGCGCCCGATGTCGGGGAGCCGGTACCCCACCCCACCGCGGGGGTGACCGTGGTCGGAGCCCGCCGGCCCCTCATCGCCTACAACATCAACCTGACCACCACCGACGTCGAGGTGGCCCGCCGGATCGCCCGGGCCGTCCGTGAGAGCAGCGGCGGGCTGGTGAACGTGCAGGCCATGGGAGTCCGGGCCGCGTCCGGCCAGGCGCAGGTGTCCATGAATCTCCTCGACCACACGACGACACCCGTCCACCGGGCCTTCGAACTGGTGCGCGTGGAGGCGTCGCGCTACGGCGCCGACATCCTGGAGAGCGAGGTCGTCGGACTCATCCCGCTCGATGCGGTCGCCGACGTCGCCCGTCACTACCTTCGCCTGCGCGGGTTCGACCGGGCGCAGATCCTGGAAGCCAAGCTGATGGAGTGAAACTGCCGGCCGACCTCCTCATCGTCAACGCCGGGCAGCTGCTCACCCTGGCCGGCCCCAACGGATGGCCCCGCACCGGGGCGACGCTGCGCGACCTGGGTCTCGTGCGGGACGGCGCCCTCGCCGCCTGTGAGGGGGAGATCGTCTCCGTCGGACCGGTGGCCCGCGTCCTCGACGAGGTGGCGCTGACCCCGGAGGGCCGGCGGATTGACGCCGGGGGGCGGGTCGTCCTGCCCGGGTGGGTCGATCCCCACACGCACCTGATCTTTGCCGGCTCCCGCGCCGATGAGTTCGTCCTGCGTCTGCGCGGAGCCAGTTACCAGGAGATCGTCGAGCAGGGCGGAGGCATCCTCGCCACGATGCGGGCCACGCGGCAGGCCTCCGAGGACGACCTGGTGGCGCTGGCCCGGGGCCGGCTGGATCGGATGCTGCGCCTGGGGACGACGACGGTGGAGGCGAAGAGCGGCTACGGGCTGAGCGTGGACGACGAGCTGAAGATCCTGCGGGCGATCCACCGGGTGACCGCCTTCCACGAGGTGGACGTCATCCCGACCTTCCTGGGGGCCCATGCCGTGCCGCCGGAGTATCGGACCGATCCCGACGGGTACGTGTACCTCGTGATCGAGGAGATGATCCCCGCCGTCGTCGACGAGGACCTTGCCGACTTCTGCGACGTTTTCTGCGAGCGGGGGGCCTTCGCGCCCGCGCAGGCCCGCGCCATCCTGCTGGCCGGGGCCGACGCCGGGCTGGACCTGAAGATCCATGCCGACGAGCTGTCGGATCTGGGCGGGGCCTCCCTCGCCGCGTCGGTGGGGGCGGTCTCCGCCGACCATCTGCTCTACGCCTCGGACGACGGCCTGTCCGCGATGGCCGCGACGGGGACGATGGCGGTGCTGTTGCCGGGAACGGCGTTCTTCCTGGGGCTGCCCTACGCCCGGGCCAGACGGATGATCGAGCTGGGCGTGGCGGTGGCGCTGGCCACGGACTTCAACCCCGGCACCAGCCCCACCTGGTCCATGCCCGCGGTCATCGCCCTGGCCTGCGTGGGGATGAAGCTGGACCCCGCCGAGGCGATCGTGGCCGCCACCATCAACGCCGCCCACGCCATCAGGATGGCGGAAGAGGTGGGGAGTCTCGAGGTGGGCAAGGCCGCCGACGCCGTCATCCTCGACCTCACCGACTACCGGGAGCTGGCCATGGCCTTCGGGACGAATCCGGTCTACGCCGTGATCAAGCGCGGCCGGGTGGTGACGTGATGCGGGAGATGACGATCGGGGCGTTCCTGGAGCGCCTGGCGTCGGCCGACCCCACGCCGGGAGGCGGAGCGGCCGCGGCCCTGGCCGGGGCGCTGGCCGCCGCGCTGGGGGCCATGGTGGCCCGTCTCTCCGCGGGGAAGGGCGGGGACGATGACGCCTTCCTCCGCACCGCCCAGACCGCCGATCGGGCGCGCGATGTCCTGCTCGATCTGACCGCGCAGGATGCCGAGGCCTTCGAGGCGGTGATGCGGGCGCTGCGTCTGCCGCGCGCCACCGAGGAGCAGAAGCAGGCCCGCCAGGCCGCCGTGCAGGCCGCGCTGCCGCGGGCGGCGGAGGTACCTCTGCGGGTCATGGAGGAGACGATGCGGGTGTTTCGGTTGTTGCCCGACCTGGCCCGCACCGGCAACCCCAACGCGGTGAGCGACGTGGCCGTGGGTGCCCTGCTGGCCTACGCGGCCGTGCACGGGGCGCTCCACAACGTCCGGATCAACGCCGCCGCCATCAAGGACGCGACCCTGGCGGCGGGGCTCCAGGCCGACGCGGAGGCCCTGGGCCGGGAGGCGGCGCGCCTGCGCGACGAGGTCTGCGGGGCGCTGCGTGAGCGGCGATGACGGATCGGATCACGCTGGCCGGGATGCGGTTCTTCGCCTACCATGGCGTCCTCCCCGAGGAGCGCCGGCGCGGGCAGGAGTTCCTGGTGGACGTCGAGATGGCGGTGGACCTGCGCGCCGCCGGCCGGTCCGACGATCCGGCCCAGACGGTGGACTATCGCCGGGCCTATGAGGCGGCGAAGGCCGTCCTGGAAGGGCCGCCGCGACAGCTGCTGGAGACCCTCGCCGAGGAGATCGCCGAACGCCTCCTGGCCCTGGACCGTGTGGAGGCGGTCACGGTCCGGCTGCGCAAGCCTTCGGTCAGACTGGCCGGCCCGGTGGCATTCTCCGCGGTGGAGATTACCCGCCGGCGATGAGCGGTCGGGCCTTCCTCTCCCTGGGCGCCAATCTGGGAGACCGCAGGGAGGCGATCGCCAAGGCGCTGCGCACCCTGGAGGCGGGAGGGGTGACGGTCCTCCGGCGCTCCGCCTTCTACGATACGGCGCCGGTGGGACACACCCGGCAGCCGCGCTTCCTCAACCTCGTCGTGGAAGTGGACACGGCGCTGTCTCCGGAGGAGCTGCTGGAGCTCTGCCAGCGCATCGAGCGCTCGCTGGGCCGGGTGCGCACCGAGCGCTGGGGGCCGCGTCCCATCGACATCGATCTCCTCCTGTACGAGGGGGTGACCCGGGCCACGCCGTCGCTCATCCTTCCCCATCCGCGGATGACGGAGCGGGCCTTCGTTCTGCGGCCGTTGCTGGAGATCGCCCCGGAGGCGACGCTCCCCGACGGCCGCCCGTTGCGCGACTTCCTGGACGCGGTGGCGGATCAGGACGCGATCCGGATCCCGTGATGGTTTCAGGTCTGCAGTATCGCCCGCCCCAGACCCGGCAGCGGCCGCTGCTGGAGGAGAGGCGTCCGCCGGGCGTCTACATCGCGGTGGAAGGGCCCATCGGCGTGGGAAAGACCACGCTGGTCCGGCGGCTGGCCGGCCGGCTCGACGCCGCGGAGGTGCTGGAGGTCGTGGAGGACAATCCCTTCCTGCGCCACTTCTACGGGGACATCCGGGGCTACGCCTTTCAGACGCAGCTCTTCTTTTTGCTCAGCCGCTACCGGCAGCAGGAGTCGATCCGGGCCTGGCGTGAGGCCGGCCGCTCCGTGGTCAGCGACTACCTCTTCGCCAAGGACCGCCTCTTCGCCCGGATGAACCTGGAGGAACACGAACTGGACCTCTACGAACAGCTCTACGCCCTCCTGGCGCCGACGACGGTGCCGCCGGACCTGGTGATCTATCTCACGGCCAGCCTCGAGACGCTCCGGCAGCGGATCCTGCAGCGCGACCGCTCCTTCGAGCGGGCCATTCCGCCGGCCTATCTCGACCGATTGTGCCAGGAGTACGAGCGGTTCTTCGCCGAGGTTGGCGACACGGCGCTGCTGCGGGTGGACACCGACCAGGTGAACATCTTCGCCGAGGAGGCCCTGCAAGAGATCGCCCGGTACGCGGTGGAGAGGACGCCTCCATGAAGTGGTTCGTGGCTGTGAGCGGCAACATCGGCTCGGGGAAGTCCACGATCACCACGCTGCTCAGCGAGAAGCTGGGATGGCGCCCGTACTACGAGATCGTGGAAGAGAATCCCTACCTGCCCGACTTCTACCGGGAGATGCCCCGCTGGAGCTTTCCACTCCAGGTGTTCTTCCTGAGCAAGCGCTTCCAGCACCACCGTCAGATCCTGGAGGCCCCGGGGTCGGTGATCCAGGATCGCACGATCTACGAGGATGCCGAGATCTTCGCGCGCAACCTCTACCTGCAGGGCCTGATGGACGAGCGCGACTACCGCACCTACTACGAGCTGTTCACCACGATGGTGGGGCTCCTCCGCCCGCCCGACCTGATCATCTACCTGAAGGCCTCCATCCCCACGCTGCTGGAGCGGATCCGCCGGCGGGGGCGGGACTACGAACAGGGCATCCGTCCCGAGTACCTGGCTCAGCTGGACGAGCGGTACCGGGAGTGGACCGGGCGCTTCACGCTGTGCCCGGTGCTGACCGTCGACGCCGACCGCCTCGACCTGCACAACCTGGACGCGCTCGTGATGGCGATGCGGTCCGCGCTTCCCACGCTGTTCCCCCTGAGCGAGCGGGCATGACCGCCGCCGACCTGCGCCGGCTGGCCCCGGACCTGCCCACCGCCCGGTTCGGTCGACCGCTGCACATCTACGAGAGCGCGCCTTCGACCAATGACCTCGCCCGCAGGCTGGCGGAAGACGGCGCGGCGGAGGGCACCGCCGTTCTGGCGCTGACGCAGACGCGGGGCCGCGGTCGGCTGGGGCGGTCCTGGGCCTCCCCGCCCGGCGGTCTGTACCTCTCCGTCGTACTGCGCCCGGAGCTGCCGCCGGCACGCTGGCCCCTGCTGGCGCTGGCCGTGGCCCTCGGCGCGGCGGCGGGCGCGGAGGAGGCCTCCGGGATCGCCGTGAAGCTGAAGTGGCCCAACGACCTGGTCACCGAAGAGGGTAAGGTGGGAGGTGTCCTGCTCGAGGCGGGCCCAGACCATGCCGTCGCCGGCATCGGGATCAATGCCGCTCCACCGGCGGCGGATCTGCCGCCCGGGGCCGCGGCCCTGGGCGTCCCCCTGCCGCCGCTGGTGCAGGCCGTGCTGTGGCACGTGGAGCGCAGCGTGGACCTCGCCTACGCCGACCCCCGCCGGATCCTGGCCCCGTGGCGGGCGCGTTGTGTTACCCTCGGCCGCCGTATCCGCATCGCCGGGACCGAGGCGGTGGAGGGGGTGGCCGAGGATGTCGACGGAGACGGTGCGCTCATCGTGCGGACCCCTGCCGGCGTACGGCGAATCGTCGCCGGCGATGTTGCCATCCGTGACGAGGAATGAGGTGAGACGATGCCGGCGATCACCGACGTCCCCGGGATTGCGGTCGGGCACGCCACGGACCAGGCCGCGCTGACCGGGTGCACCGTGGTCCTGGCCGAAGCCGGTGCCGTGGGCGGCGTGGACGTCCGCGGCTCTGCGCCGGGAACGCGCGAAACCGATCTCCTTCGCCCGATGAATCTGGTGCAGCGGGTCCACGCCGTCCTGTTGACTGGCGGCAGCGCCTTCGGCCTGGGGGCGGCCGAGGGCGTGATGCGCTACCTGGAGGAGCGAGACGTGGGGTTCGACACCGGCGTGGAGGGGGCGCCGCGCGTCCCCATCGTTCCCGCCGCCGTTCTCTTCGACCTCCGCATCGGCGACCGACGGGCCCGGCCCACCCCGCAGATGGCCTACGAGGCCTGCTGGCGGGCTTCCACCGTCGTGGAAGAGGGCAGCGTGGGGGCCGGAACCGGCGCCACGGTGGGCAAGGTGTTCGGCGTGGAGTGGGCGATGAAAGGCGGGGTGGGCACGTGGAGCGTGGCGGTGTCGGGCGGGGCGGTCGTGGGCGCCCTGGTCGTGGTCAACGCCTTCGGCGACGTGGTGGACGACCGCACCGGCCGGATCCTGGCGGGCGCGCGCGATCCCGGAGGAGCAGGTTTCGTGGACACGGCGAAGACCCTGCAGCAGATGGAACTCCCCCCGGGAAGAGGGATCGGCGAGCATACGACGCTGGCCGTCGTTGCCACCACCGCGCGCCTGTCGAAGGAGGCCACGAACTGGCTGGCGCGGGTGGCCCACGACGGGCTGGCCCGCGTGATCTCCCCTGTGCACACCCTCTACGACGGTGACACTGTGTTCGCGCTGTCCCTCGGCGAGGCCCCGTCCCACCTGCTCTCCCTCGGCACCGCCGCCGTGGAGGCGGTGGCCGAAGCGGTCAAGCGCGCCGTGCGCCTGGCCAGAGGCGCCGGCGGCGTGCCGGGACTGGCGGGCTGAGAGGGCCACCGACCGGCAGCCCCGTCCGGGCCATGGTATGATGAGCAGGAGGCCGGCACCGTGAGGGCCGGACCCGGCGCAGCCTGCACCGAACCAGGCTCCGTCCGGTACTCAGGTCGAGACTGGAACGGAGGGAGATCGATGGCCCACAGCCCGTTTGCCCCTCCCGCGGAGCGGAGGGGGATGCGGTTGTCCACGCGGGAAATGACCATCACTGCGGCGCTGGGCGCCGTGGCCATCGTCATGGGCCTGGTGCCCTGGATCGGGTTCATCCCCGCCCCCACGCCCGCCGGGAGTGCCACCACCATGCACATCCCGGTGATCATCGCCGCGACGCTCGAGGGTCCCGTCGTCGGCGCCCTGGTCGGCGCCATCTTCGGGTTCTTCAGTTTTACCCGGAGCGCGATCCCGATCTTCAAGAACCCGCTGATCGCCTTTGGGCCGCGCATCCTGATCGGGGTGGTGGCCTTTGTGGTCTTCGCCGCCCTGCACCGGCGGTATGCGCGGGGGACCTCGGCCGCCGTCCTGGGCGCGGCGATCTACACCATCCTCGGGCCGGGCGCGCAGCGCTTCGAGGCGGCCTTCGCCGCGGGGAAGATCGAGCCCAGCTGGCTCATCGCCGGCTATCACGCCGTGGCCTCGGTGGCCGTGGCCCAGGCCTGGCTGCCCCTCGCCGCGGGCGCGGCCGGCGCCGCCCTGGCCTGGTGGCTGCTGGGCGGCGAGAACGCCGCGCCGGCCGCCGCCGCCGTGGCCGGAACGCTGACCAATACGGTGGGCGTGCTCACCCTGGCCGTGGCCTTCGGCTATCTCCCCGCGGGCGCCGCCTTCGTCGTCGGCGCGACACACGGGTTGCCCGAAGTGGTCCTGGCCGTGGCGATCACCGTCCCGGTCTACCGGGCCGTGGCGCTGGCCCGCCGGCGTGGCTGAGGCGCCGATGCTCCTCGCCCTGAACATCAACAACACGCAGATCAAGATCGGCGGATACCGGGGGACCGACCTCCTCTTCCACTGGCGGATCGCCACCGACCGCGAGAAGACCGACGACGAGTATGCGATGATCCTGCGGGAGCTGTTCCGCCACATCGGGCTGCAGTTCGCGCAGGTGGAGTCGGTGGCCATCTCCTGCGTCGTCCCGCCCCTGACCGACGTCTTCGAGCGGCTCTGCCGGCGGTACTTCGGCGTCGTCCCGCTGATCGTCGGGCCCGGCGTCCGCACCGGGATGCGCATCCACTATGAGAATCCCAAGGAGGTGGGCGCGGACCGCATCTGCAACGCGGTGGCCGTCTACGAGAAGTACGGGGGCCCGGCCATCGTCGTCGACTTTGGCACGGCCACCCACTACACCGTCGTCTCGGCGAAGGGGGAATTCCTGGGCGGGGCCATCGCCCCCGGCCTGGGCATCTCCGTGCGGGCCCTGGCCGAGCATGCCGCGCAGCTGCCCCACGTGGAGCTCGTCAAGCCCGGGGGCATCATCGCCCGGTCCACGGTGACGGCGATGCAGGCCGGAATCATCTACGGCTTCGTCGGGCAGGTCGAGGAGATCGTGCGCCGGATGAAAGCCGAGCTGGGCGGGAGCGCGACGGTGGTGGCCACCGGGGGCTGGGCGGAGGTGGTGCTCGAGGAGTGCCGGTGCTTTGATCACTACGATCCGCTGCTGACCCTGGAGGGGCTGCGCATCATCTACGAGCGCAACCGGGTTCCGGAGGCGGCCCGACCCCCAGCGGCCCCGGCCGCACCCCCCGGCCGGGGCGACGCCTCCTCCCCGGCAGGACTCCCCGGCGGGGAGCCGTAGTACTCCCTGGCGATGAAGCGCGTCGTCTCGGTCAGCCTCGGCAGCAGTTCCCGCGACCACCGCTTCGAGACCACCATCCTGGGCCAGCCCATCGTCATCGAGCGCATCGGGACCGACGGAGACGTGGCCCGCGCCAGGCGGCTCCTTGAGGAGCTCGACGGGAAGGTGGACGCCCTGGGCCTGGGCGGGACCGACCTCTACCTGCGCGCCGGGCGCCGCCAGTACCTCATCCGGGAGACGGCGGGCCTCGTGCGCAACATCCGCCGCACCCCCTTCGTCGACGGCGGCGGCCTGAAGGCCTCGTGGGAGCGGTGGTTGATCACCGACTACCTGCCGAAGCAGAAGGGCCTGTCCTTCAAGGGGCGGCGCGTCGTCCTGGTCTCCTCGGTGGATCGGTACGGGATGGCGGAGGCCTTCGTTGAGGCCGGGGCGGAGGTCATCTTCGGCGACCTCATCTTCGCCCTCGGGATCCCCATTCCGCTGCGCTCCCTGGTCTCGGTCCAGGTCCTGGCGGCCATCCTGCTGCCGGTGTTGAGCCGGCTGCCGATCAAGTACCTGTATCCCACGGGGAAGCGGCAGGAGCAGATCACGCCCAGGTATCAGCGCTACTTCCGCTGGGCGGAGGTGCTGGCCGGAGACTTCCACCTCATCCGGCGGTACATGCCCGACGACCTGCGGGGCCGCATCGTGCTCACGCAGACCATCACGCCCACGGACGTCGAGGAACTCCGCCGCCGGGGGGTCTGGATGCTGATCACCGACGGACCGGACATGGGCGGGCGGTCCTTCGCCACGAACGTGCTGCAGGGCGTGATCGTGGCCGTCACCGGGAAGCGCCCCGAGGAGATCACGCCGGCCGAGTATCTGGAGACGGCGCTGCGCGCGGGGTTCCTGCCGCGGATGGAGGAGTTGAACCCCCGGGAGGCTCCCCGGGCCTGGCGCCGCGAGCCGGCTGCGGTATGAGCCCGCCCCCTCCCCACCACGGGACCTTCGCCTTCCTCATCCACCCGCTGCGCATCGAGGATTTCGCCCGCCGGTATCCCGTCACCCGCCGGCTGCCGGCGCCGCTGGTGGAGCGCGTCTTCACCTGGGTGCCGCCCCGGCTGGTCTCGCACATCACGGGGATCCGCTCCGCGACCGGCGCCACGGCGGAAGGATGGTTCATCGGGTTGCCCCTGACGCCCCGCACCCTGATGACCGCGCCGCTGCCCTTCGTCTACCGCCGGCTCATCCAGTCCGGACGCATGGCGGAGGCGCTGGGGGCGAAGATCCTGGGCCTGGGGGCGTTCACGAAGATCGTGGGCGATCGCGGCCTGACCGTGGCCGCCCACCTCTCCATCGCCGTGACCACCGGCAACAGCTACACGGCCGCCACCGCGGTGGAAGGCGCCCTGCTGGCCGCGGAGCGGATGGGGATCGCTCCGGCCGACGCCACGGCCGCGGTCGTCGGCGCCACGGGCTCCATCGGGGCGGCGTGCAGTGCAGTCCTCGCCCGCGCCGTCGGGCGGATCGTCCTCGTGGCGCGCACGCGCGAGCATCTGGAAGCCCTCCAGGCCCGACTGCGACCCCAGGCTCGGGCCAGCGTCGCTGTGGAGACAGAGGTCCGCCGCGCGGCGCGCGAAGCTGACATCGTGCTCACGGTGTCTTCAGCGACCGATACGCTGATCGAGCCCGAGGACCTCCGCCCGGGCGCCGTGGTCTGCGACGTGGCGCGACCGCGCAACGTCAGCCGGCTGGTGTACGAGCGTCGCGACGATGTGCTGGTGATCGACGGCGGGGTGATCGAGGTGCCGGGCGAGGTGGAGTTCGGGTTCGATTTCGGCTTCCCGCCCCGGATGGTCGAGGCCTGCATGGCGGAGACGATGCTGCTGGCCCTGGAGGGCCGCTACGAGAACTTCACGCTGGGCAAGGAGATCAGCCTGGAGCGGGTTGAGGAGATCGCCCTGCTCGCCCGCCGCCACGGGTTCCGGATGAGCGGGTTCCGGAGATTTGAACGGGCGATCGGTGACGAAGAGGTGGAGCGCATTCGGATCGCCGCCTCGCGGCGCCGGCCGGCCTCAATTCATTCTTGACGGGTCCTGGGAGTTGGGCTATACTCTGCGTCACTGAGGGGGCGACCCCTCAGTGTTTTTGCGCGGGAATCGGATAGCGGGCGCGGAGGGCGCTGTAGGCCGGGTCTCGGCCTACGGTGTTTGTTCTTCAGGTGGCGGGGAGCCGCAGCATGGCGGACGATCAGAAGCACACCATCCTTACCCCCGAAGGATTGCGCAAGCTCGAGGAAGAGCTTGAGTTCCTCAAGACCGTGAAACGCAAGGAGATCGCCGAGCGGATCAAGGCCAGCAAGGCCTTCGGCGACATCTCCGAGAACGCGGAGTACGAGGACGCCAAGAACGAGCAGGCGTTTGTGGAAGGCCGCATCCTCCAGCTGGATCAGCTGCTGCGCACGGCGAAGGTCGTCGACAACCACGACGCGCCTCCGGACACGATCGTCGTGGGTTGCACCGTGCGGCTCCAAGAGCTCGGGTCGGGGGAAGAGATCACCTATACCATCGTGGGCTCCGCCGAGGCCGATCCCGACCGGGATCGGATCAGCAACGAATCTCCGGTCGGTCGCGCCCTGTTGGGCCGGCGCGCGGGAGATGTGGTCGAGGTCGCCGTACCGGCGGGGAAGATGGCCTATCGTGTCCTGCAGGTCACCTCGTAGCGCCCCCGTCTGGAGCCTCTCGGCCACGGGAACAAGCGGGATGAGCATGGTACCGGAGGCGACGGGAATGCCGTCCCGCCGCCCGGCGTAGAGCAAGGCAGGAGGGAACTCCGCCGGGGCCGAATGACTGGCTAATCGAGCCTCCGACGACGCAGCCTTCGTCCCCGCGGAGAGGAGGACGGTCGGTCCAATGTTCGAGCGGTTTACCGAGCGCGCGCGACGCGTCATCATCCTGGCCCAGGAGGAAGCGAAGCGCCTCAACCACAGCGCGGTAGGGACCGAGCACATCCTGCTGGGCATCATCCGCGAGGGCGAAGGGGTGGCCAGCAAGGTCCTGGAGAGCCTGAACATCTCTCCGGACCGCGTCCGCGCCGAGATCGAGAGCGCCATCGGCCGGGGCGAGCGCACGCCCTACGAGGAAGTGGCCTTCACCCCGCGGGCCAAAAAGGTTCTGGAACTGGCCCTGGACGAGGCCCGCCGGCTGGGCCACAACTACATCGGCACCGAGCACCTGCTGCTGGGGCTGATCCGCGAGGGCGAAGGCGTGGCGGCCCGCGTCCTGGAGACGATGGGCGCCGATCTGGAGCGGGTTCGCGCCCAGGTCGTCTACCTGCTGGGCGAGGAGGGGACGACCTCCTACACCAAGCAGACC
The DNA here is from genome assembly GCA_031459765.1 of Armatimonadota bacterium. Classification (NCBI taxonomy): domain Bacteria; kingdom Bacillati; phylum Candidatus Sysuimicrobiota; class Candidatus Sysuimicrobiia; order Candidatus Sysuimicrobiales; family Candidatus Kaftiobacteriaceae; genus Candidatus Kaftiobacterium; species Candidatus Kaftiobacterium secundum. Next base: position 62,697 of record JAVKHY010000008.1, read on the forward strand.
AGCAAGACCCCCACGCTCGACGAGTTCGGCCGCGATCTGACCAAGCTGGCCCGGGAGGGCAAGCTGGACCCCGTGATCGGGCGGGAGCGGGAGATCGAGCGGGTGATCCAGGTCCTGTCGCGCCGGACGAAGAACAACCCCGCGCTGATCGGCGAGCCCGGGGTCGGCAAGACCGCCATCACCGAGGGGCTGGCCCAGCGCATCGTCCGCGGCGACGTCCCCGAGGTGCTGCGCAACAAGCGCGTGGTGCAGCTGGACCTGGCCGCCCTGGTGGCCGGGACCAAGTACCGCGGCGAGTTCGAAGAGCGCATGAAGAAGGTGATGGACGAGATCCGCAAGGCCCAGGGCGAGGTCATCCTCTTCGTGGACGAGCTGCACACCCTGGTCGGGGCGGGGGCGGCGGAAGGCGCGATCGACGCCAGCAACATCCTCAAGCCCTCCCTGGCCCGCGGCGAGCTCCAGTGCATCGGCGCCACCACCCTGGACGAGTACCGCAAGTACGTGGAGCGCGACGCCGCCCTGGAGCGGCGGTTCCAGCCCATCCTGGTCGCCGAGCCCACGGTGGAGCAGACCATCGATATCCTCAAGGGCCTGCGCGAGCGCTACGAGGCCCATCACGGCGTGACGATCAGCGACGAGGCCCTGGTGGCCGCGGCCACGCTGGCCGAGAAGTATATCTCCGACCGGTTCCTGCCGGACAAGGCCATCGACGTCATGGACGAGGCGGCGAGCAAGATCCGCCTCCAGGCCTCCTTCCTGCCGCAAGAAGTGCGCCAGGCCGTGGAGAAAGTGGAGCGGGTCAAGCGCGAGAAGGAAGAGGCGATCAAGAGCCAGGACTTCGAGCGGGCCGCCCAGCTCCGCGACAAAGAGCGGGTCCTGCGCCAGAAGCTGGAAGAACTGGAGTCCTCCTGGAAGCGGGAGAAGGGGCGTCGCGACGTCAGCACGGTGAGCGGCGAGGACATCGCCGACATCATCTCCTCGTGGACCGGCATCCCGGTGACGCGCCTGGTGGAGGAGGAGAGCCAGAAGCTCCTGCGGATGGAGGAGTCCATCCACCAGCGGATCGTCGGCCAGGAGGAGGCCGTGCGTGCCGTGAGCAAGGCGGTGCGCCGCGCCCGCGCCGGCCTGAAGGATCCTCGCCGGCCCGTCGGGTCCTTTATCTTCCTCGGTCCCACGGGCGTGGGGAAGACGGAGCTGGCCCGGGCCCTGGCCGAGTTCCTCTTCGGCGACGAGAACGCGCTGATCCGCATCGACATGTCGGAGTACAGCGAGCGCCACACCATCAGCCGCCTGGTGGGCTCCCCGCCGGGCTACGTCGGCTACGAGGAGGGCGGCCAGCTCAGCGAGCAGGTCCGCCGCCGCCCCTACTCGGTGGTGCTGTTCGACGAGATCGAGAAGGCCCACCCGGAGATCTTCAACGTCCTGCTCCAGATCCTCGACGACGGCCGCCTCACCGATGCCCAGGGTCGCACCGTGGACTTCAAGAACACGGTTATCATCATGACCAGCAACGTGGGCGCGCCGCTGCTGGAGAAGGAGGTGGCCATCGGCTTCCGGCCGGCGGGGGGCGAGCAGGCCACCATGGAGATGGCCTACGAGCGCATGAAGGAGCGGATCACCGAGGAGCTGCGCCGCACCTTCCGGCCGGAGTTCCTCAACCGCATCGACGAGGTCATCATTTTCCGGCCGCTGACCAGCGAGCAGATCAAGGAGATCGTGCACATCCTCATCGCGCGGGTGCAGCGCGAGCTGCGCGGACAGAACATGGAGCTCGAGCTCACCGACGCGGCGAAGGAGCTGCTGGCGCGGGAAGGCTTCGATCCGACCTTCGGCGCCCGGCCGCTGCGGCGGGCGATCCAGCGCCTGGTCGAGGATCAGCTCAGCGACGAACTCCTCCGCGGCAACTTCAGCTCCGGCGACACCGTCGTCGTCGATGCCCGCGACGGCCGGCTGGTCTTCGAGCGTAAGCGCACGCCGGAGCCGGCGCTCAAGGGCGAGTAGCGCAACACCGAACACCCCCGTCCCCAGCGGAGAGGGCCCGGCATGATCCCGGGCCCGTTGTCGTCGAAGAGGAAGGTATGACCCGCGCCCGGGTGCAGTACGTCTGCCAGACCTGCGGCCACCCGTCCGCCAAGTGGCTGGGACGCTGTCCGGGCTGCGGGGAGTGGAACACCTTCGTCGAGGAGTCTGTCCCCGCCACGCCCTCCCGGCGGGAGGCCGCGGCGCCGGCCGTTGGCCCGATCCCCATGACCGAGGTCCCGGAGGCCTCCGAGCCGCGGACGGGCACCGGCATGGAGGAACTCGACCGCGTGCTGGGCGGCGGCCTGGTGCCCGGATCGCTGGTCCTCATCGGTGGCGAGCCCGGGATCGGGAAGTCGACGCTGCTGACCCAGGTCGGGAGTACGCTCGCCGCCGCCGGACAGACGGTGCTCTACGTCAGCGGCGAGGAGTCTCCCGCCCAGGTCAAGTTGCGCGGGCAACGGATGGGCGTCGCCGCATCGTCCCTGTTGCTCTTCGCCGAGACGAACCTGGAGGCGATCGCGCAGGTCTGCGACACGACCCATCCCGCCGTGCTCATCGTGGACTCGATCCAGACGGTCTACAAACCCGACCTCCCCTCCGCACCGGGGAGCGTCGGACAGGTCCGGGAGTGCACGGCCGACCTGTTGCGCCTGGCCAAATCCACCGGCACGACCGTCCTGCTGGTCGGCCACGTCACCAAAGAAGGCCAGATCGCCGGACCGCGGGTGCTGGAGCATATCGTCGATACGGTCCTCTACTTTGAGGGCGACCGGCATCACGCCTACCGGATCCTGCGGGCGACGAAGAACCGGTTCGGCTCGACGAACGAGATCGGCGTCTTCGAGATGCGCAGCGACGGGCTGCACGAGGTGGCCAATCCCTCCGCGGTGTTCCTCTCCCATCGGGCGGCGCAGGCCGCGCCGGGGGCGGCGGTGGCCTGCCCGCTGGAGGGGTCGCGTCCGCTGCTCGTGGAGATCCAGGCCCTGGTCACCCCCACCGTCTTCGGGATGCCGCGGCGCACGGTGTCGGGCGTGGACTACAACCGCCTGGTCCTCCTGCTGGCCGTGCTGGAGCAGCGGGCCGGCTGCCGGCTGAGTGGCCAGGACGTCTACGTGAGCGTGGCCGGGGGGGTCACGGTGGACGATCCGGCCGCCGATCTGGCGATCGCGGCGGCCGTGGTCAGCAGTCTCCGGAACCGTCCGGTGGACGAGGCGACGGTGGCCGTCGGCGAGGTGAGTCTGGCCGGGGAAATCCGCGCCGTTCCGCAGCTGGACCGGCGGGTGGCGGAGGCGGCACGGCTGGGATTCCGGCGGGTCGTCGTCCCGCGGCAGGGGGCGGCGGAACGCGGCCGGGAGGACACGACCGCCGTCCCGGCCGAGAGCATCGGCGACGCGCTGGCCCGGCTCATTCCATGAGCCGGGGATTCAGGTCAGGTTGAACACCCCGAGGGCGTTGACGCGGTCGTACTCCTTGGCCAGGATATCTTTGAGGTTCAGCTGGAGCAGGCTGCACAGGGCCGCCAGGTAGAACAGCGTCGACCCGATCTCGGTCTCCACGACCTCGCGGCACCGCTCGCAGAGAGCGCCCTGCAGGTGCGTCGACATGAAGGGCTGCAGATCGCGCAGGCTCACCTCCGCCGGGTAGCGCTGCTTGCTGGCGGCGATCGTAATGCACCCGCAGGTGGTCACCGCTTTGGCCACCGCGCGGTTCACCCGCGCGGAGGTCTCGGCGAGTTTGGTCTGGACATCGAGGATACTGCGGTGGCGGAGCAGGTACTGGGAAACGGTGTCCTGGAACGCGATCTCGTTGGTGTCCTTCATCGCTCCCTCCCCAGGTCCTGTGGGCGGCCCTGCCCGGGAGATGACGGCCGCACCGCGAGTTGCATTATACGGACGTCGTGAAATCACTGTCAAGAAACCGCCCCGCGCGGGAGGAGCCCTCCGTTCCCCGAATGCGGTATAGTGATAGGAAGGGTGGACTCATGTCTTGGATCATCATCCGTCTGGCCGGCGCGGTGCTGGGCGCCGTGCTCGGAGCACAACTCAGTAGCGAGATCGTCTTCGTCCTGCCCCGGTTGACCGCGCTGCGCATCCCCCTGACCGCCGTGGGGCTGCTCGGCGGCGGGTTGCTCGGCTCGATGGTCGCCCTGTGGTGCTGGCGGCGGTTCGAACGCCTGATGGGCTGGGTCCTGTCGGCGCTGGCCCGGGTGTCGCTGCGCGACATCCTGCTGGGGGCGGCCGGTCTGGCCGGCGGGCTCGTCATCGCCTTTCTGGTCGGCTACCCCCTCTCCCGGATTCCGGGGATCGGGGTCTACCTCTTCCTCGCCGCGGTCCTGGTCTTCGGCTACCTGGGGTTCCACGTGGTGATGCAGCGCCGTGAGGAAGTGGCGGGGGCGTTGCTGCGTCTGGATCGCCCCGGGCCCCGGGAGCGGAGCCGCTGGCGCGGCGTGCCGAAGATCCTCGATACCAGCGTGGTGATCGACGGCCGCATTGCCGACGTCGTCAAGGCGGGATTCCTGGAGGGCCCGCTGGTGGTCCCGCGGTCGGTGCTGAATGAGCTGCAGCGCATTGCCGATTCCACGGACACGCTGCGCCGGAACCGCGGCCGCCGCGGGCTCGACATCCTCCACCGCCTGCAGCAGGAGCTGGACGCCGTGCAGATCGTGGACGACCCCAAGGACGGCGGTCTCGACGTGGACGCCCGGCTGGTGGCCATGGCCAAGCAGTTGCGCGGCTGGATCGTGACCAACGACTTCAACCTGAACAAGGTGGCCGAGCTGCAGGGGGTCCGCGTCCTGAACATCAACGAGCTGTCCCAGTCGCTGCGCCCCATCGTGCTGCCCGGCGAGGAGCTGACGGTCCAGGTCGTCAAGGACGGCAAGGAGGCGGGGCAGGGGGTCGGCTATCTCGACGATGGGACGATGGTCGTCGTCGAGGGCGGCAAGAAGTACATCGGGGAGAAGTCCGAGATCATCGTCACGAGCGTGTTGCAGACCGTGGCCGGCCGGATGATCTTCGGGCGGCCCAAGGAAGGCCTCCATTCCTCCGCCGAGCGGCGATGACCGGCCCGCCGGCGGAGGCGATCGTCGTCGCCGCGGGGCAGGGGCGGCGCCTGGGTGCCCCGGGGGGCAAGGCTTTCGTCCCCCTGCTCGGTCGGCCGCTCCTGGCGCACACCCTCCAGGCCGTGACCCGCTGCCCGGAGGTCGGGCGGGTTGTCGTGGTGGTCCCTCCCGACCGTCTGCGGGAGGGGGAGGAACTGGCCCGCCGTGAGCGGGGATCTTTGCCGACGACGGTCGTGGCCGGGGGGAGCGACCGCCAGGCGTCCGTGGCCGCCGGGCTGGCCGGGGTTGGAGAACCCGAGGTCGTGCTGGTGCACGACGGCGCGCGCCCGCTGGTGCAGCCCGAGGTCATCGCGGCCGTCATCCGCGCCGCCGCGGCCTCAGGGGCCGCCTCGGCGGGCCTTCCCGTGCGGGAGACGCTCAAAGCGGTGCAGGACGGCCGGGTGACGGCCACGGTGGACCGCGAGGGGCTGTGGCTCGCCCATACCCCGCAGGCCTTTCGGCCGGATCTGCTCCGGGAGGCCCACCGGCGGGCTGAGGCGGAGGGGTTCCGCGGCTCTGACGACGCGGTGCTGGTGGAACGGCTGGGCCATCCCGTCCGCCTGGTGGAGGACTCTCCGACGAACATCAAAATCACTGTTCCTGATGACCTGCTGCTGGCCGAGGGCTACCTCGGCGGTCGTGGGATGAGCGTGCGGACCGGTTTCGGGATGGACATCCACCGGCTGGTCCCGGGACGCCCCCTGCGTCTGGGCGGCGTTGAGATTCCCCACCCCCGGGGGCTGGCCGGCCACTCCGACGCGGACGTCCTGCTGCACGCCGTGATGGACGCGCTGTTGGGCGCGGCGGGTCTGGACGACATCGGGACGCACTTCCCGCCCCGGGAGGCGTACAGAGACGCGGACAGCGCCCTCCTCCTGGCCCGCGTGGGCGGGATGGTGGCCGAAGCGGGCTGGGGGGTGGTCCACCTGGACGCCGTCGTCCTGGCCGAAGCCCCGCCGCTGGCTCCCTACGTGCCCCGGATGCGGACCAGAATCGGCGAGGTGCTGGGGATCGATCCCGCCCTGGTGAACATCAAGGCCACGACCGCGGAAGGCCTGGGCGCCGTGGGACGAGGGGAGGGCATCGCGGCCTATGCCGTGGCCACGCTCACGCGCCGACGCTGAGCCGGTGCTGCCGCCGCTGCTGTTCCTCGAGCGCGCCGCGCTCAGCGAACCGGTGGCGGTCGAACTCGAGCGGCCCATGGCTGTCCATCCGCGCGTGACGGGCTTCTGGCGGGCGGGTCGTTTCCACCGGGTGGTCAAGATCGTCGAGACGCGGTACGAGTACGGGGAGCTGTACCTGCGGGCGGTGACCGACGACGGAGCGGTTGACCTGCGCCGGAGCCGGCGGCGCGACCCCCGGACCCTGCGGGTGCGGACCCAGTGGGAACTGTGCGGGGAACTGGACGCCTTCGAGATCCCCCGGCCGCGCTAGGCGAGGAGTCCGATGCCGCTGCGCCTGCACAACACGCTGACCGGACGGATCGAGGAGTTCGTGCCCCGCGAACCGGGCCGCGTCGCCATCTACATCTGCGGCCCGACGGTGTACGACAGCGCGCACCTGGGACACATGCGCGCCGCGGTGGTCTTCGACGTCCTCCGCCGCTTCCTGGAGGCGCAGGGCTACACCGTCAGGCACGTGCAGAACATCACCGATGTGGAGGACAAGATCATCGCCCGGGCCCGGGCGGAAGGCGTCTCCGTCGAGGCCATCACCAGCCGGTACATCGAGGAGTACCACCGCGCGGCGCGAGCGCTGAACATCCTGCCTCCCCACATCGAGCCCCGCGCCACAGAGCACATCCCCGAGATGATCGAGATGATCCAGGGACTGGTGGGGCGCGGCTTCGCCTACTATGCGGAGGGCGACGTCTACTTCGACGTGACGAAGCATCCGGGCTACGGCAAACTCTCCCGACGCACCCTGGATGAACTGCGGGCCGGGGCGCGCGTCGAACCGGGCGAGTTCAAGCGGCACCCCGCGGACTTCGTCCTCTGGAAGCGGGCCAAGCCGGACGAGCCGAGCTGGGACAGCCCCTGGGGGCCGGGCCGACCCGGGTGGCACATCGAGTGCTCGGCGATGTCGTTGAAGTACCTGGGGATGGGCTTTGACATCCACGGCGGCGGGGACGACCTCATCTTCCCGCACCACGAGAACGAGATCGCGCAGTCGGAGGCCTACGCCGGGCGGACGCCCTTTGCCCGCTACTGGGTCCACAACGCCATGTTCCAGATCAGCGGGGCGAAGATGTCGAAGTCCCAGCACAACTACGTGGCCATCGCCGACGCCCTGGCGCACTACCCGCCGGAGGTCATCCGCTACCTGCTGGTCTCGGTCCACTACCGCAAACCGATGGAGTATGACCCGGCCCGCTTCGAAGACGCCCGGCGCGCCGTCGAGCGGATCCGCTCCGCTCTGGTGTCGGCGGAGACGGTGCGGCGGCGCGGGGGAACTCCGGCGCCCGGTCCGGCCGCCGCGGCCCTGGCCGAGGCCGCAGGGCGCTGCCGGGCGCAGTACGAGGCCGCCCTGGACGACGACCTGAACACCTCCGGGGCCCTGGCCGCCGTTTTCGATCTGGTGGCCGTCCTCAACCGCGAGACCGACCGGGTCTTGAAAGGCGAAACTCCCGCCGCCGCGCTGCAGCCGGGACTGGACGAGGCCGTGGCCGCGCTGGAATGGATGCTGAGCATCCTGGGCCTGGCCATCGAGGCCGACGTGGCCGACCCCGAGGTCCCGGCGCGGGTGAGGGCGCTGGCCGCCGCCCTCCACGAAGAGGCCACACACCTCTTCCCCGCACCGCCGGGGCCGTCGTTCATCGACCAGGTGACCTACATCCTGGAGGGGCGGGAGCGAGCCCGACAGCTCAAGGATTTCGCCACCGCGGACCGCATCCGCGCCCGCCTCTTTGAAGCGGGCGTGCAGGTCGAAGACCTGCCCACCGGCCCGCGGTGGCGGGTGACGAGGCGGGACGGCGCCGGCCGCGGGGGCAGATGAGCCCGGGTGCCGAGGGCGTCATTCCGGGACGACGGGCCGTTCTGGAGGCGCTGCGCGCGGACCGTCCCATTCGGAAGATCCTCCTGGCGCACACGGCGCGGGGGAGCGCCCTCCGCGAGCTGGTGCGCGAAGCCCGGCGTCGGGGCGTTGTCGTGCAGCCGGTGGATGCCCACCGCCTGGATGCGCTGACATCCGCCTCCCACCAGGGCGTGATCGCCCTGGCCGCCGCCCGCCCTCCCGCCGACGTCGAGCAGATCCTCGCCGTGGCGCGCGGACGCAACGAGGCGCCTTTCATTCTGGTCCTGGACGGGGTGGAGGATCCGCGGAACCTCGGCGCCATCATCCGTACCGCCGAGGCGGCCGGGGTCCACGGCGTGATCATTCCCCGCCACCGCGCCGCAGGGCTGACGCCGGCGGTCGCGCGCAGTTCGGCCGGCGCGGTGGAATATGTGGCCGTGGCTCCCGTCACCAACCTCGTCCGGGCGATCGAGGTCCTGAAGGAGTCGGGCTTGTGGGTCGTCGGCGCCGACCCCCGGGCCGGAGAGCTCTACCACCGCGCCCCGCTCGTCCCGCCCCTGGCCCTCGTCCTGGGCGGCGAAGGCCGGGGCATCTCACGACTGGTCCGGGAACACTGCGACCGACTGGTCCGTCTCCCCATGCGGGGGAGGATTTCCTCGCTCAACGTGTCCGTGGCAGCCGGCGTGCTTCTCTATGAGGTGGTAAGGCAGATGAGCGCGGGGGAAGCGTCGGATCGCACGCACGGCGCGTAGGTCTCGGGACCCGGGGATGACGCGGGGGCTGGCGGGGCTGGGTGTTCTCGTGCTGGGGTTCGGCCTGGGGGCCGCCCTGGCCCTGGCCCAGGCCGGGGTTTTCGATCCGGATCGGATCCTCCCCGGAGTTTCCATCGAAGATGTCGCCGTCGGCGGGCTGACGGAGGCCGAGGCGGCGGACCTCCTCCAGGAGGTGGCGGCCGAGATCCGCACCCGTCCGCTGACGCTGCGCCTGGCGGCGGATGAGGTTACCCTCACCGCGGCGGAGCTCGGGCTGCGCGTGCACGTCGAGGAGGCCCTCCGCCAGGCGGTGCAGGCCGGACGGGCGGGGCCGTGGTGGCTGCGGGCCCGAACGACGGCGCACCTGATCTCCTCCGGCCTGCGGGTGCCGCTTCGCGTCAGCGTGGATCGCCGGGCGCTGCGCCGTCTGGTGGCGGGCCTGGCGGCCGAACTCGCGCCCCGGCCCCAGGACGCCCAGGTCACGGTAGAGCGCGGCATGGTGGTCGTGGTCCGGCCGGGCCGTCCGGGGCTGACCCTCGACGTCGAGGCCACCGTCCGCGAGATCGCCTGGGCCCTCGCCTCCGGGGCGGAGACGGCGGAGGCCGTGGTCGCCGTGGCCGAGCCGGGCTTCACCACCGCGGAGGCGGAGGAGCTCCGCGCCCCACTGGCCCGCTACTCCACCGTCGTAGCCGGGGACGCCAACCGTGTGCACAACGTCGCCCTCGCCGCCGGGTACCTCCGGGGCCGGATTCTGGCGCCGGGCGAGACCTTCTCCTACAACGCGGCGGTCGGACCGCGCACGGCAGAGCGCGGCTTTCGGGAGGCCCCGGTGCTGGTCGACGACGAGCTCGTCCCCGGCGACGGCGGGGGCGTCTGCCAGGTGAGCAGCACCCTGTTCAACGTCGCCCTGCTGGCCGACTTCGCCATCGAGAGCCGCCTCAACCACAGCCGGCCCGTGGCCTACCTCCCCATGGGGCGGGACGCCACCGTGGTCTACGACCAGGTGGACCTCCGCTTCCGGAACACCACCGGACACCACGTGCTGTTGTGGGCCGAGCTCGTCGGCCGCCGGTTGACGATCACGGCCTTCGGGACGCCGGAGGAAGGCAAGGCGGTCGAGGTCGTCGTCACCGACCGCCGCGAGCTCCCGCCGCCGCAGGAGCCGGTGAGGAAGTACGACGCCCGACTCGACGCGGGCACAGTTGTCGCCCGCACCGCCCAGCCCGGGTACCGCGTGAAGACCTGGCGCGTGGTCACCGTGGACGGCCGGGTCGTGCGCCGGGATTTCATCGGGCGCAGCGTCTACCGCCCCGTGCCCCCCACGATCCGGATCGGCACGCGCCGGATCCGACAGCTCAGCGCCCGCTCCTAGCGCGGCGATCCGCGCACAATCTCCTTGACGCTGCTGGGGGGCGTTCGTATAATCAGGCCGAACCTTCGTCGCGGAGGCGAGAATGGCCCTAGCGCGTCGTGAAGCTCCGTCGTACGCCGAGATGCTCGATGAAGAACTCGTCGCCAGCGCGAAGGCCGGCGATGATCACGCCAGCGAATTCCTCATCAATAAGTACCGCAACTTCGTCCGGGTCAAAGCCAAAGCCTACTTTCTGATCGGGGCCGATCGGGAAGACATCATCCAGGAGGGGATGATCGGGCTCTACAAGGCGATCCGCGACTTCCGGGCGGACAAGCTCTCTTCCTTCCGCGCCTTCGCCGAACTCTGCATCACCCGCCAGATCATCACCGCGATCAAGACGGCCACCCGGCAGAAGCACATCCCGCTCAACTCCTACATCTCGCTGAACAAGCCGATCTACGACGAGGACTCGGACCGCACGCTGCTGGACGTGATCAGCAGCATCAAGGTCAGTGACCCTGAGGAACTGGTCATCAACCAGGAAGCTTCGGCCACGATGCGCGAGCGCATCCGGAAGAACCTCAGCGAGCTGGAGTGCCGGGTGCTCACCGCATACCTGGAGGGGAAGTCCTACCAGGAGATGGCCAACGAACTGAACCGGCACGTCAAGTCCATCGACAACGCCCTGCAGCGCGTGAAGCGCAAGCTGGAGCGCAACCTGGAGGGCGAAGAGGACTAGCGGCGCCCGGGGGGCGATGCGGCCGTCGGGGATGAGACCGGCTCATCCCCCTTTTCGTCTGACGGCGGACTACGGCGATGCTGCGGATTCAGTGCCCGACCTGTCGTCGTGTCTTTCTCCAGCTGGCCTCCGCGGAGGAGCGGGACCTGGTCTGCCCCTACTGCGGGACGGTCTTCCAGCCCAGGGAGGAAGAGCTGGTCGATCCTGACGACGACTGAACCCGCTAGCCGCCGATCTGGATCATCGCCCTGGCCTGCGGGTACAGTTGCTCGGCCAGGGCGTGGCCGAAGGGCCGGCGGAAGGCGCCGGCGCGGAAGATCTCCCGCAGTTCGTCGTCGCTGGCCCCCCGGCGTAGCGGACCCAGCAAGTCCACCTCGTCGTCCCGTAGCAGGCACAGCCGCAGCCGGCCGTCGGCGGTAAGGCGCAACCGACCGCACCGGGCGCAGAACGGGTTGCTGATGGGGCTGATGAATCCCAGGTGACCGGCGGCCTGGGGCAGCCGGTAGGTCCGCGCGGGATCCGCCCCGGATAGATCCACGGGGATGAGGGGGCCCAGGGCGGCCTCGATCTTCGCCATCGTCTCTTCGGACTTGACCACGCCGGCCTCGGCGAAGTCGCCCACCGTGCTGAAGGGCATCATCTCGATGAAGCGGATCTCCCAGGGTCGGTCCAGGGTCAGGGCGGCCAGGGCCGCCACACCGTCGTCGTTGAAGCCCCGCACGACGACGGTGTTGATCTTGACGGGGACCAGGCCTGCCGCTTCCGCCGCGGCGATGCCGGCGAGGACCTGCTCCACCCGGCCCCCGCGGGTGATGGCTGCGAACTTCGCCGGGTCGAGGGTGTCCAGGCTGACGTTCACCCGGCGGAGCCCCGCCTCCGCCAGCGGCCCGGCCAGCCGGTCCAGCAGCAGCCCGTTGGTCGTCAGCGCGATGTCCTCGATGCCGGGAAGAACCCGGATGGCGCGTACCAGGGCCGCCAGGCCGGGACGCACCGTCGGTTCCCCCCCGGTCAACCGCACCTTGCGCACGCCCAGCAGCGCGGCGATGCGGACGATCCGCAGCAGCTCGTCGTCCTGCAGCAGTTCCTCGGCCGGGCGAAAGGCGATGCCCTCCGCCGGCATGCAGTAGACACAGCGCAGGTTGCAGCGGTCGGTGAGGGAGATGCGCAGGTCGGTGAGTTCGCGGCCGTACTGATCGCGCATGGGGATTCCCGGATAACGGTGCAATTATACCATGCGCCCGGCCCATTGCTGACCAAGGGAATCCTGAACCGATCCCGGCGCGTGCCGGGAGGAAGGGACGGCGGGGGGCATGTACTGGTGTGGAAATGCGGCCGGCGGCCTGCGGCGGGCCGGCTTGGGGAGGAACGGGATGGCCGAATTCACGACCGGTCAGAGGGCCACCTGGACGAAGACCATCACCGAGGCGGACGTCTACGCCTTCGCCGGCATCACCGGCGACTTCAATCCCCTGCATGTGGATCGGGAGTACGCCGCCCGGAGCCGGTTCGGGGAGCGCATCGCCCACGGCCTCCTCACCGCCGGTCTGGTCTCCGCCGTGCTCGGCATGCGGCTGCCGGGTCCCGGCGGCATTTTCCTCAGCCAGACCCTGACCTTCGTCCGGCCGGTCCGGTTCGGCGACACGGTCACCGCGACGGCGGAGGTGCTGCGGTGGGATTCCGAGCGGCGGATCCTGACGCTGCGCACCGCGTGCGCCAATCAGCGGGGGGAGACCGTACTGGAAGGGGAGGCCGTCCTTTTGGTGGAGCGCCCGGGAACGGGGAGGCAGGAATAAGTCAACCATCGCTGAAAAGACAGGCGCAAGCGGTTTGGGGTTGCGTTCGCGCCTCGGATGGGTAGAATAGGTCCGGCACGAATCACGCCCGACGTGTTCCCCTCCCCCGGGTGCGGGCGTCGGGTCCACAAGGCGGTGAATCGATTGGCACGGAGTGCCACGGCTCGAGTTACACGACGCACCTCGAAGGCGGCGGGATCCCGGTCCAAGACCATGCTGGAGCGCTGCGAGCATGGTTTGCTGCGGGCAACCTGTGCCATCTGCCTCCAGATGGAGGAGACGACCGACCTGACCCACGGGCGGCTGGCCCCCGATGAGCGGCCGTCCCGCCGGGAGGCGGACGAGGAGGAGTCCGAGGAGGAGGAGTAAGGGGAGGAGCCGGGGTGGGCGCGCTGCAACGCCTCTGGAGCTCGACGGTGGGACGGCGGCGGGGAGATGATCCGCTGACCACGCTGTACCACCGCCCCATGCCGCCGCGGTTGCAGGTAAACTGGCCGGCTCTGGTGCTGGGGCCGGTCTGGTATTTCCTGACCGGCCTGTGGGTGCACGGGTTCATCCTGGCCTCCATCGCCTTCCTCAGCGGCGGCCTGCTGGCGCCTTTCGTCTGGCTGTACGCCGGCCTCAAGGCGAACGAGGACCTGCTCGAGGCGCGCCTGATGCGGCGAAGCTTCTACTGATCGGGTCGGGGTCAGTGCTTGTCACGAGGGGGCCAGGCTGCTGGTCCCCTCGATTGTTTCAGAAGACCCCGTCCCGGCAAAGGCCACGACGGGACCTGATATAATCGGGCCGACGGGCCGCCGTAGCTCAATCCGGCAGAGCACCGCACTTGTAATGCGGGGGTTACCGGTTCAATTCCGGTCGGCGGCTCCACCGACGGCGCGGCCTGCCCCCTGTCTTCACGACTTCGCTGTGTCCGCAAGCCCGGGACACACCAGGACCCGCATCGTCTCCCGACGAATCACAGTGCTATTCTCGACGGAGGCCGGAGATGCATGATCCCGGCTACTGGCGCCAGCAGATCCGGACCGGCCAGTGGCGGCGGCCCACGGCCGGCCTTGCGCCGGGATACCTGCAGGCCAACCTGGTGATCGTGCCGGGGCAGGAGGCGGCTGACTTCCTGCTGTTCTGCGAGCGCAACCCCGAGGCGTGCCCGCTGCTGGAATGTACCGCGCCGGGGGACCCGGTGCCCCGCCGCACCGCGCCGGGAGCCGACCTGCGTACCGATGTGCCGCGGTACCGCGTCTACGCCCATGGTCACCTCGCCGGGGAGTATGATGACCTGCACGATCTGTGGCGCCCCGATCTGGTGGCCTTCCTGCTGGGCTGCTCCTTCACCTTCGAGGCGGCGCTGCAGGAGGCCGGTATTCCGCTGCGGCACATCGCCCTGGGCCGCAACGTGTCCATGTACGTCACCAATCGCCCCTGCCGCCCGGTCGGACGTTTCGCCGGCCCGCTGGTCGTCAGCATGCGGCCCGTCGCGCCCTCCGATCTCTCCCGCGTCGTGGAGATCTCCGGCCGCTTCCCGCTGGCCCACGGCAAGCCGGTGCACATCGGCGATCCTGGCCTCCTGGGCATCAGGGACCTGAGCCGGCCCGACTACGGGGATCCGGTGCCCGTCCTCCCGGGAGAGGTCCCGGTCTTCTGGGCCTGCGGGGTCACCCCTCAGGCCGTGGCGGTGCAGGCCCGTCTGCCGCTGGTCATCACCCACGCGCCGGGTCATATGTTCATCACCGATGTGCGCGCCGAACTCGCTGCTGGTCCGCAGACACAGGAGGTGAGGCCGTGATGAGGATGACGCGCCGGAGGTTCCTCAAGTACGCGGGGACCGGTCTTGGCACGGTGGTTGTCGGGGATCGGCTGGCCGGCTGGCTGGCCGCGCAGGAGGCCACCGTCACCGTCGGGGCGGTCTATCCCTTGACCGGCGCACTGGCCCGCATCGGCGCCGCCATCAAGAACGGCATTGAACTGGCCGTGGAGATCGTCAATACCCCCTATCCCGACCTGAACCTGCCGCTGGCGGCGTCGGCGGGGCTGCCCAGGCTCGGGGGCCGCAGGCTGCGCGTCGTATGGGGCGATTCCCGGGGCGATCCGGCGACGGGCCGCGCAGAGGCCGAGCGCCTGATCGAGCGGGAGCGCGTGGCCGCCCTGATCGGCTCCTACCAGAGCGCCGTCACGGCGACGGCGAGCCTGCCCGCCGAAGCGCGGGGGGTTCCGTTCCTCAACCCTGAGTCGTCGTCTCCCCGCCTGACGGAGCGTGGCTTCAAGTGGTTCTTCCGGACGGGCCCCCACGACACGACGTTTACCAAGCTCTTTTTCGACATGATGGAAGAGCTCAAGAAGCGGGGCCACAAGATTTCCCGGGTGGCGATCCTCGCCGAAGACACCGAGTTCGGGGCCACGGCGGCCGGGGTGGCCAAGGGGTTCGCCTCCGTGTACAACTACCAGCTCGTGGCCAACGAGCTCTACACCTCCCCTCCGGCCAGCCTGACCGCTGAGTTCCTGCGTATCCGCGCCGCGAATCCCGACGTCGTCATCGGTGCCAACTACCTGGTGGACGCTATCGTCATCGTCCGGACCCTGAAGGAGATGCGCTGGATGCCCCAGGGATTTTTCGTGCACGCGGGGTTTACGACCGTGCCCGACTACCTGCAGGCGGTGGGTAAGGACGGCTGGTACTTCCTGCCGCGGGCGCCGTGGGCGCTGGGCACGGCGCGACGCAAGCCGCTGGTGGCCAAGGTCAACGACCTGTACCGAAAGCGCCACAACACCGACATGGACGAGGTCGTGGCCCGGGCCTTTACGGGGATGCTGACGCTGGCGGATGCGATCAACCGCGCTGGCTCCACCAGCCCCGCCGCGATTCAGGCCGCCCTGCGTGAGACCCGTATCCCGGGAGGGCAGACGATCATGCCCTGGCAGGGGATCGAGTTCGATGCCAAGGGGCAGAACAGGCACGCCGCCGGCGTCGTGACCCAGATCCTGGACAACGAGTACAAGGTCGTCTACCCCTTTGATCTGGCGGAGACGCCGGTGGTCTGGCCGGCCCCGCCGTGGGAGCGGCGGTAGACCTGGACCTCCTCCTGCACGCTGCCGTCAACGGCCTGACCCTAGGCCTGGTGTACGCTCTGGTGGCGTTGGGCCTGTCGTTCATCTGGGGCGTCATGGATGTCGTGAACCTGGCCCACGCCGAGTACCTGATGTTGGCCATGTACGCCACGTACTGGGTCTGGGCCCTGGGACGCATCAGCCCCGGGGCGGCGATCCCCATCGTCGTGCCGCTGTTCTTCGTCCTCGGCTGGCTCACCTATCAGCTTCTGGTGCGGCACATCCTGCGGGCACCGTTGGCCACGCAGATCTTTGCCACCTTCGGGCTGCTGTTCTTCCTCCGCTACGGCGCCTTCGCGGCCTTCGGGCCCAATGTCCGGGGAGTGCTGGAGGCGGGGGCAGCCGGCAGTATCCTCCTGTTCGGCGTCCCGGTGGCCGTTCCCAAGGTGATTGCGGCGGCCGTGTCGCTGGCGGCCTTTGCCGGACTGACAGTGTTGCTCCGGCGGACGAAGACCGGCCGGGCCCTGCAGGCCACGGCGCAGAACCGCGATGTCGCCCTGGCCCTGGGCATTCCGACGGAGCAGATGTACGCGCTGGCCTGGGCCATCAGCATCGCCAGCGTGGGCCTGGCCGGCGCGCTGTTGGTGCCCTTCTATCAGGTCTCGCCGACCATCGGCGATGCCTTCCTGCTCATCGCCTTTGCCAGCGTGGTGCTTGGCGGCTTTGGCCGGGTGGACGGGGCCCTGGTCGGCGGCATCTGCATCGGGCTCGTGGAAAACGTGCTGGGGACGCTGCTGCTGCCGACCTTCAAGCTGCTCTTCGTGTTCGTCGTCTTCGTCCTCATGCTGCTGGTGCGGCCGGAGGGACTGGTCGGGGAGCCGCAGTGATGGGCTTCGTCGTCGGTGCCGCCGCGGGCCGCCGTCCGGCCCCGCAGACCTGGATGGTCCTCGGTGCGGGCGTCCTGGTCATCGTCCTGCCCTTCGTCCTGCGCGACACCTTCTTGCTCAATGCTTTCTTCCTGGTCTTCCTCTTCGGCGCCATGGCGCAGGCCTGGAACCTGATCGGCGGCTACGCAGGGCAGATCTCCTTCGGCCATGCGGTGTTTTTCGGGCTGGGCGCCTATGCCGGCGCGGTGTTGCTGAGCCGATATGGCCTCAGCCCCTGGCTGAGCCTCTGGGTCGGCGCCGCCGTTTCCGTGCTGGTCTCGCTCCTGATCGGCTTCCCCACCCTTCGGCTGCGGCGGCACTTCTTCGCGCTGGCCACGCTGGCCCTGGGCGAGATCATGCGCATTCTGTTTCTGAACTGGCCGTACGTCGGCGCGGCGATCGGCCTTTATCTCCCGCTGGAATACCGAAATCGCTTCGCCTATCTCATGTGGGACAGCAAGGTGCCCTACTACTTCACGGCGCTGGCGCTGCTGGTCCTGGCCACGGGCGTGACGGCGGTGGTGGACCGTCACCGCGCCGGCATCTACCTTCGCGCGCTCAACCAGGACGAGGACGCCGCCGGAATGCTGGGCATTCCGATCCGGCGGTACAAGCTCTACGCCATGGCGCTGTCCGCGGCGCTGACCTCGTTGTGCGGGACCGTCTACGCCCTGTACGTGCTGTACATCGATCCCTACAACGTCATGGCCGGGCGGATCTCCCTGCTGATCGTGGTCATCGCCTTGATCGGCGGCCGGGCGACGGTGGCCGGACCGGTGCTGGGCGCCGTCTTCATCATCCTCCTCAGCGAATACACCCGCTCCTGGCTGGGCGGCGCAGGCGGTGGTGTGGACTTCATCCTCTTCGGCGCGCTGATCATGGCCGTTTCCATCCGGGAACCGCAGGGCCTGATGGGATTGCTGCGGCGACGGAGCCTGGGACCGGATACCGTCGCCGAGGACATCGCCCGCAGCGAGCAGCCGATCCGGCCGGCTGCCGTCGTGACGCGGCAGTCCCACGCAGACCAGCTGCCGTCCGCGCCGGGTGCCGCCCGGGAGGTCGTGCTGCGCGTGGTGGGACTGAGCAAGCGCTTCGGCGGGGTGCAGGCCGTCCGCGGCGTCACCCTGGAGGTCTACCGCGGCGAGATCTGCGGCCTGATCGGTCCCAACGGTGCCGGCAAGAGCACGCTGTTCGACTGCATCACCGGATTCCAGCGACCGGATCGGGGGGCCCTCTATCTGAATGGCCGCGCCCTGTCCTCCCCGACGCCGCACACGACGGCCTGGGCCGGGGCCGGACGGACGTTCCAGGGGCTGCGCGTCTTTGCGGACCTCACGGTCTGGGAGAATCTGATGTGCGGGCAGGAGCACCGCGGCGAGGGTCTGTGGAGAGCGACACTCCACGGTCACCCGCCCGCCGCCGAGGCTCGCGGTCGCACACTGCTCGAATCCTTCGGACTAGGGCCGCTTCGCGACCAGCCCGCCGGGGCGCTCTCCTACGGGCAGCAGAAACTGCTGTCGATTGCCATGGCGGTGCTGCGCGAGCCGGCCCTCGTGCTCCTCGACGAGCCCGTGGCCGGCGTCAACCCTGTGCTGGCCGAGGAGATCACGGAGCACATCCGCCGGCTCAACGCCCAGGGGGTCACCTTCCTGGTCATCGAGCACAACATGGAGGTGATCATGGCCCTGGCGCACCGGATCCTGTTCATGGCCGGCGGCGAGATCATTGCCCATGGTCCGCCCGGCGAGATTCAGCGGCACGAGAAGGTTCTGGAGCTGTACTACGGACGATGATGAGGGATCTTGGCGGCCCTTCCGCCCCGCCGCCCGACCCGGCGGCGCCGGCCGACCAGGCGCTGCTCACCCTGACCGGTGTGCACTCCGGCTATGACCGCCGAGAGATCATTCGCGGCGTCAGTCTGACCGTTCGGCCGGCGGAGATCGTGGCGATGATCGGTCCCAACGGCGCGGGCAAGTCCACCCTGCTGAAGACCATCTTCGGCTTCCTGCCGCCGTCGGCCGGTGAGATCCGCCTCGCCGGGGAACCGATCGGCGGCCGGACGCCCCCCGAAGTCCTGCGCCGCGGGATCTGCTACGTGATGCAGGGATACAGCATCCTTCCCAATCTCACCGTTGAGGAGAACCTCGAGTTGGGGGCGTACATCCGTACCGACCGTGGTGTGCGCGGGGATGTGGAGCGCCTGCTGGACCTGTTCCCGATCCTGCGGGAACGGCGGCGTCAGCGGGCGCGGGTCCTCTCGGGCGGCGAGCGGCGGATGCTGGAGATCGCCCGCGTGCTGCTCCTCGCTCCCCGCTTGGTGCTGCTCGACGAACCGACCATCGGGCTGGCCCCCAGCATCATCGACGAGGTCTACCGCATCGTCCAGGACCTGCGCCGTCGGGGCATCGCGCTGCTGATCGTCGAGCAGAACGCCCGCACGGCCCTGAGGCATGCCGATCGCGCGTATGTGCTGGAGCAGGGGCGCGTGCGGTTCGAGGGCAGCGGCGAGGAGATCCTCCACGACCCGGAGGTGCAGAGAGCGTATCTGGGGTCAGCGGGCGGAGTCTGACGGCGCGGTGATGGGCCCGCGGCCCTTCAGCCACGCTACACCTTCATGCGGGGATCCAGGGCATCACGCAGGCCGTCCCCGAGGAGGTTGAAGCCGAAGACCACCAAGGCCAGGGCCACCCCGGGGAAGACCGCCACCCACGGCGCCACCCGCAGGTAGACCCGGCCGCTGGCGAGCATCGCGCCCCACTCGGGGGTGGGCGGTTGCGCGCCCAGGCCGAGAAAACTCAGACCCGACGCCGTCAGGATGACGTCTGCAAAGCGCAGGCTGGAGAGGACAATGACCGGGGTCAGGGCGTTGGGGAGGATGTGCCGCCACAGGATGCGCAGGTCAGAGGCGCCCAGAGCCCGCGCCGCCTCGACGAACTCCTGGGTGCGCAGGGTCAGCACGGAGCCGCGCACCACCCGCGCGTAGAGCGGAACCGAGTAGATCCCCACGGCCACCAGCACATTCTCCAGACCCGGGCCCAGGAAACTGGCGATGGCCAGGGCCAACAGCATGCCGGGGAAGGCCAGGAGGATATCGATGAGCCGCATCGTGACCTGGTCGGTCCGGCCCCCCAGGTATCCTCCCGCGGTGCCCATGCTGCCCCCGACCACCAGCCCGAACCCCATCCCGGCCAGGCCGATGACGGAGGAGATCCTGGCCCCGTGCACCACCCGGCTGAGGATGTCGCGGCCGAATTCATCGGTCCCCAAAAGATGAGGCCACCCGGGGGCGCGCAGCGCGCTGGCCAGGCTCTGCCGAAACGGGTCGAAGGGCACCAGTCGGTCCCCGATGATCGCCGTGGCCGTGAAAGCCAGCACAATGATCAGCCCCGCCATGGCCGCTCGGTTCCGGAGGAGACGCAGCCAGGCCAACGCCCACGGAGACCGAGGCCGCCGGGCGGGGAGGGCGGCGGGCGCGCTACCCATAGCGAATGCGCGGATCGATGAAGGCATAGGCCACATCCACGATCAGGTTGACCAGGGAGTAGGTCAGCGCGACCAGGAGGACGCCGCCCTGGACGATGGCATAGTCGCGCATCTCGATGGCGTCCACGATGAGCCGGCCGATGCCGGGCCAGGCGAAGACGGTCTCGGTCAGGACGGCGCCGGAGAGCAGACCGCCGAAATTCAACCCCACCACGGTCACCGTGGGGATGAGGGCGTTGCGCAAGGCGTGGGCCCAGACGACGAGACGCTCGCTCAGGCCTTTGGCCCGTGCCGTGCGGATATAGTCCTGGCGCAAGACCTCAAGCATGCTGGCCCGGGTAATCCGCGCCACCACCGCCGTCAGAGCCGTCCCCAGCGTGATGGCCGGCAGGATCACATGCGCCAGGCCGTCCTTCCCCGTCGCCGGGAGCCAGCCCAGGTACAGGGAGAACAACAGCATCAGCATCAGCCCGAGCCAGAACACGGGCATGGAGATCCCGACCAGCGCCACCGTCATGCTGGCGTAGTCCAGGAAGGTGTTCTGATGGGTGGCGGCCACGATCCCGACCGAGACCCCCAGCACCGTCATGATGAGCAGACTGGCCAGGGCCAGCTGCAGCGTGTTGGGGAAGCGGGCCGCCAGTTCGACGGTGACAGGACGGCGACTTCTGATGGATTCGCCCAGGTCCCCGCGGGCGACCCGGCTCAAGTATTGCAGGTACTGGACCGGGAGGGGGGCATCAAGCCCCCACTCCCGTCGCACCGCCTCCAGCTCGACCTGGGTAGCCTCGGGGCCGGCGATGAGGCGGGCCGGATCCCCCGGCACGGCCCGCATGAGCACAAAGACGACGGTCAGGACCCCCAGGAGAACCGGCGGCAGCAACAGCAGCCGGCGCGCTACATACCCGCCCACTTCGCCTCCCGCACCAGGACGATCTCGATGGGGAGGACCTGGACGCCGCCCAGGCCCCGCTTGATCCCCACGAGCTGGTACATGGTGTGGAGGAAGATCCAGGGCGCATCATCATAGAGCATCTCCTGCACCTGGCGGTAGATGGCGGCCCGGGCCTCCGGGTCGGCGGTGCTCATGCCCTGCTGCAGCAGGTCGTCCACTTTCGGGTTGCAGTAGCCGGTGTTGTTGTTGCCTGCCGGAGGGAGCATGGCACACATGAAGAGGGGCCGCAGACCCCAGTCGGCGTCCCCGGTGGACGGTGCCCAGCCCAGGAGGAAGAGTTCGTACCCTCCTTCCTTGGGTCCGCGGTCCAGGGTCCGCAGGTAGGCGCCCCACTCCCAGCGGCGAAACTCCACGCGCAGCCCCACCGCGCTCAGGTATCCCTGCACGGCCTCCGCTGCGGCCCGGTCCATGAAATAGCGCCCTTCCGGGGACCACAGACGGACCGCAGTGCCTTCGGCCACCCCGGCTTCTCGCAAGAGGGCCCGGGCCTTGCCCGTGTCGTAGGGATAGGTCCCGACCTTGGCGTACCCCCAGTTCCCCGGAGCGAGCGGGGAGTCGGCAACCTTCCCGAAACCGCGCAGGATGGTGTTGACGATGGCCCGCTTGTCCACGGCGTAGTTGAGGGCCTTCCGCACGCGGACGTCGGTGAAGGGCCGGGCGGTGACGTTGAAGCCGATGTAGATGATCCGGTTACTGGGTCTGCGGATGAGGACAAGCCGTCGGTTTTTGGCCAGCCGTTCGACTTCCAGGGCCGGCACATTCACGGCCACGTCGGCCTCGCCGCTCTCCAGCATGACCACCCGGGAGGCGTCCTCCCGGACGAAACGGAAGACGAGCCGTTCCACGGCCGGCCGGGGACCCCAGAACCGGTCGTAGCGGGCCAGGACGATGCGATCGCCGGGGATCCATTCGACGAAGCGGAAGGGCCCCGTGCCCACCGGATTGAGTCCGATCTTGTCTCCATAGCGGCGCAGGGCCACAGGGCTGACGATTCCTCCGGCGCCGTGGGCCAGGTGCGCCAGGAGTGCTCCAAAGGGCTTGGGCGTCACGATGCGGACGGTGTAGGGATCGACGACCTCCACGGACTTGATGAAGGGCTGATAGAGACTGGTCCGACGGGTGGGCTTCGCCGGAGTGGTCACGCGGTCGAGGTTGACTTTGACCGCCGCAGCGTTGAACTCGGTCCCGTCGTGAAACCGAACCCCCCGTCGCAGGTAGAAGGTCCAGGTCAGGTTGTCGCCGGAGACCTCCCACCGCTCGGCGAGCGCCGGGACGATCCGCAGATGCTCGTCGAAGGTGACCAGGTTGTCGTGGATGTGACGCACCACGGTCTCCGACGGGTTATCGGTTTGATTGGGGGGATCGAGGGTGACGGGTTCCGCTCCCAGGGCGTAGACGAGCTGCGCCGGGGCCTGTGCCGCGATGGGCGCTGCGGGAACGGTCAGCCCCATCGCCAGGCCGAGAAACGCCACAGCCAATGCTCTTCGCATCTCTCCTCCCTCCCGAGTCTCTTCCTCCTTCCCGGTTCTCCCGCGTATCGTTCTCAAGATTACTATACGACGTGGAAAGACAGGAGGAACACGACGCGCCGGGCATCACCGGTGCGATCATCCGGGTACGCCGGAGCGGGTGGTGCGCCACGCAGCGCGCACGGATCAGGGCCCGGTCTCGCCCATGTCGTCGCGGGCGGCGGCGGGCTCCACCTGACAGGACCAGCGGACCAGCCAGGCCGGGCCGCCCTCCATGCCGTCCCAGAAGTAGCGGCGGCGGGGGTCGAGGACCGCGGCGGCGCGCTCGCAGTCCTCTTGCGTCTCGAAGACCCCCAGGCGCACTCCGGCTTCCCACCGCGTGGCGGAGGAGAACCAGACGAAGAACGCCACCAGCACCCAGACGACGCCGGTCATCGCTGCTCCCTTGGAGATACGGCGTCTCCCAGGCATCACTTATGCCCGCCGACATTGTGACCCTGGACAAGGTGATCTGCTGCTACGACGATATGCCCTCGCTGCTGGGGGCCGCCGCGGCGCGGAGCCGCCGGATGCTGGGAGCCGTCTTCCCCCGGGATACCTGGTGGACGCGGTTGGGCATTCGGCTCGTGAACTTCATCATGCGCCTGCGACGCAGTCCCTTCCGCACCTTCCTCCACCCGCCGCAAGAGGTGGACAGCGTCCTCCGCCGCTACGGGCTGACTCCGCGCTGGCAGGGCGGGACCCTCCTCTGGCTCGTCTGGGTGTACGCGCGCGAGACGGTCGCGGTGGGGCGTGATCCCGCCCGCCGGGACTGAGAGGAGCGGGCGGAAGACGCCGCCTAGGGACGCAGACGGAAGACGTTCAGGGCGTCGGGGAACGTGCCGGACCAGAGCACGACCGCCAGGAAGACCATCGGGACGATGACGGCGTAGACGAAGGACAGTTTCTCGTAACGCAGGTGCATGAAGTAGGCGACGATCAGCGCCGCCTTGAGCAGGGCCATGATCAGCAGGGCGGTGGCCAGGACGACCTTCGGCACGTGGAGCAGGACGATGGCCAGCTCGACCACGGTGATGGCCAGCAACCAGAACCAGGTCACCGCATAGATCCGGTAGCCCGCCCCGTGGGCCTGTTCCGCCCTTCCGGCGAGACGGGCCGGCGCCGCGGTGACGGCGACCGCGTCCCCGTTTCCGTTGGCGTGTGTCTCGGACATCTCCCGCGCCCTCCTCTGAAACTAGATCAGGTACAGCAGGGTGAAGATGAAGACCCAGACCAGGTCGACGAAGTGCCAGTACAACCCGGCGATCTCGATGCTCTCCGGCTGGATGCTGCGCCGGGTCCACCGCCCGAGCGTGATGAGCAGGTACAGGACGCCCGCCGTAACGTGGGCGCCGTGAAATCCCGTGGTGATGAAGAAGGTGGCGCTGAACTGGGGAATCCCCCAGGGGTTGGTGAAGAGGCGCGCCCCCTCGGCGATGAAGTGGCTCCACTCGTAGTACTGGCCGGCCAGGAACAGCAGCCCGCCCAGCGCGGTGAGCAGGAGGTAGGGGGGCACCTTCCGGCGGTCGCCGCGCTTGGCCGCCGCCACGGCCACGGCCATCGTCGCGCTGCTGCAGATGAGGACGAAGGTCATGGCCCCGACCAGGTAGAGGTTGAACACTTCGGACTGGACCGGCCACCGGCCCTGCACCAGACGCATCACGCCGTACCCGGTGAGCAGGCCGGCAAAGGTCAGGGTGTCCTGCACCAGGAACAGCCACATCATCAACTTGGGCCAGGAGATCCCGAAGGGCGACCGGCCCCCGCTCCAGTCGCTCACCCCGCCCCGGACCGCCGTCTGCTCCACCGTCTGCGTCGCCATCTACCCCTCCGTCCCTACAGCGCGAACAGGATCGTGAACAGGTACAGCCACAGCACGTCCAGGAAGTGCCAGTACACGGCCGCGGGATCCACGGCGGCCATCGCCGCGGCGGCCGAAGCCGCCCGGCGGGTCCGGGCCAGGGCCTGGGCCAGCCAGCCCAGCCCTCCGGCCACGTGCACCGCGTGGGCCCCGGTGAGCAGGTAGAAGAAGGCGCTGTGCGGGTTGGTGGACATGTAGACTCCGATCCGCACCAGCTGCCGCCAGGCCGTCCACTGCAGGCCGACGAAGACCACGCCCAGGACCAGCGTCAGAAGCAACCCGGCCCACAGGCGGTCCCGGCGGCCCCGCCGCCCGCCGGCGCGCGCCCACTCCATCGCCCCGCTGCTCAGCAGCAGCACGGCGGTACTCGCCCACAGCACGGCCGGCAGCGGCCCGCCCCGCCAGTCCGCCTCCGCCCGGCGGGCCAGCAGTGTCGCCGTGAACGCCGCGAAGAGCAGGGTGATGGCCGCGACCAGCAGCCAGGCCGCGATCAAGGCTGCCCCGACCGGCGCCTGCCCGGCCGCCCCTCCGTCGCCGGTGGCTACGGAGGGACCGCCGGGCCCGATGGGCAGATCGGGCGTGCGGCGGGGACGCTCCAGGGTGGACGCAGGGCCGGTCACTGCCCCTTCCCTCCCGGGGGGCCTTCGCCGGAGCCGCCGTGCACCGGTGCCGGGACGGCGGTGACGGGGACGGTCTGCGGGATGAAATCTTCAGGCGCGCCGGGCACGCTGTAGTCGTAGGGCCACCGGTGCACTTCCGGCAGTGCGCCCGGAAAGTTACCGTGGGGCGGCGGCGAGGAGGTCTGCCATTCCAGGGTGGTGGCCCCCCACGGATTGGCCGGCGCGCGCTGGCCGCGGACCAGGCTGGCGAACAGGTTCCAGATGAAGAGGAGTTGCGCCGCCCCCAGCATGAAGGCGGCGAGGGAGATGAAGATATTCACCCAGGCCAGGCCCTGGAGGTGGGCGTAGAGGCCGGTGGAGAAGATCCGGCGCATCATCCCGGCGATGCCCGCGAAGTGCATGGGAAAGAAGGTCAGGTAGATCCCGATGAAGGTCAGCCAGAAGTGCCACTTCCCCAGCCGCTCGTTCATGAACCGGCCGAACATCTTGGGGAACCAGTGATAGGTGCCGGCGAAGATCCCGAACAGCGCCGCGCTGGCCATGACGAAGTGGAAGTGCGCGACGACGAAGTAGGTGTCGTGCACGTAGATGTCGATGGCCGGGGAGCCCAGGAAGATCCCGGTCAGTCCTCCGGTGACGAACAGCGAGATGAACCCGATGGCGAACATCATGGCCGTGGTGAACCGGATCCGGGCCCGCCACAGCGTGGCCAGCCAGTTGAAGGTCTTCACCGCGGAGGGGATGGCGATGGCCAGGGTGGTGGTCATGAAGGCCATGCCCACCAGCGGATGCATCCCGCTGACGAACATGTGGTGGCCCCAAACCACGAAGCTGAGGAAGGAGATCGCCGCCATCGACCCGACCATGAAGGGGTAGCCGAAGATCGGCTTGCGGGCGTGGGTCGCCAGCACCTCGGAGACGATGCCCATGGGGGGCAGGATGAGCACGTACACCTCGGGGTGGCCCAGGAACCAGAACAGGTGCTGCCACAGCAGCGGGCTGCCTCCGGCGTGCTGGATCACCGTGTTTCCGACCACCAGGCCGGCGGGGACGAAGAAGCTGGTGCCGCCCAGGCGGTCGAAGAGCAGCATGATGGCCGCGGCGAAGAGCACCGGGAAGGACAGCAGCATCAGGATCGCCGTAAAGAGCAGCCCCCAGATCGTCAGCGGCATCCGCAGCAGCGACATCCCCCGCGCGCGCAGCTGCAGGATGGTCGTGATGTAGTTCAGGGATCCGAAGAGGAAGGCCACGATGAGGATGGCCAGGCTGATCAGCCACAGCGTCTGTCCCAGTCCCGAGCCCGGCGCGGCGTTGGGGAGGGCCGAGAGGGGCGGGTAGGAGGTCCAGCCCGCGTTCGGCGCGCCTCCGGAGACGAAGAAGCTCAGGAGCAGCACGACGATGGCCGGGGGATAGAGCCAGTAGGACAGCATGTTCATGAAGGGAAAGGCCATATCCCGCGCGCCGATCTGCAGGGGGATGAGGAAGTTTCCGAACCCGCCGCTGAGGGCCGTGGTCAGGACGAAGAAGATCATGATCGTGCCGTGCATCGTGACCACGGCCAGGTAGAAATCGGGCTTGATCTGGTTGTTGGCGAACCCTCCGGGGAACAGCCACTGTGCCCAGTAGAACTTGGCCGTGGGAAACCCGAGCTGCATCCGGATGAGCATGGCCAGGAATCCGCCGACCACGGCCATGAACAGCGAGGTGAACAGGTACTGGAGGCCGATGATCTTGTGATCCTGGCTGAAGATGTAGCGGGTCAGGAAGCTCTGCCGGTGCCCGGGGTGGGCCTCGTGGGTGACGGTCATCGGCGTCGTCTCCTCCGTTCAGGGCGCAAAGGGTTGCTGCGCCGCGAGCCAGGTCTCGAAGGCCCCCCGGGTCTCGACGACGACTTTCCCGCGCATGATGTAGTGCCCCACGCCGCACAGTTCGGCGCAGGCGATCTCGTAGGTTCCGGCCCGCGTCGGCTCGAAGACGACGCTTTGGACCATCCCCGGGACGGCGTCCTGCTTCACCCGAAACTGGGGGACGAAGAAGCTGTGTAAGACGTCCTTGGCGCTCAGCCGGATGTGCACCGGCCGGCCGGCGATCAGGTGCAGCTCCCGGGCGACGATGTCGTCCCGCCCGGCCGGATCCGTCGGATCGATGCCCAGGGGATTGTCCCGGGTCAGGAAGCGGGTCGCATCCGTCCGCCCGAACTGTCCGTCGGCCCCGGGATAGCGAAAGACCCAGCCGAACTGCTCCGCCCGCACCTCCACGACCAGCGCGTCCGGCGGCGGCGCGGCGTGCACGCGCGCCCAGACCACGGCGCCCATGGCGATGAGCGTGACCAGGATCGCCGCCGGAGCCAGGGTGTAGGTCAGCTCCAGCGTGCGGTTGTCGTGCCAGTAGGCGGCGGGCGCGGTGCGCCGGCCGCCCTGCCAGATGAGTACGGCCAGGAAGATGTGCACCAGGACGAAGACGATGCCCGTCACGATCAACGTGGTGGTGAAGAGCCGGTCGATCTCCGCCGCCTGGGTGCTGGCTCCCGGCGGCAGCCACCACCGGGTCCGGGCCAGGGCGAAGGACAGTGCCCCGCCCAGGGCCACGAACAGGAGCACCACCAGGCCGTACCGGCGTCCGGTGCGCGGCGCGTCGGCGTCCCGCGGGGAATCGATCATCGCCGGACCTCGTGGACCAAGGGGGTCTGAATCATCCGCATAGATTCAACCGCAAATTCCCCCGGGTGGCAAGAGCCTCCTGCCCCGGGCCGGGACGCGCGGCCCCCGCAGCAAGGTGGATCCTCAACTCGGGATGGCTAGGCTTCGATCAGGCCCTTGCGGATGGCGTAACGGACCAGTTCCGTGCGGTCGTGCAGGCCGAGTTTTTCCAGGATGTGGGCGCGGTGCGTCTGCACCGTCTTGATGCTGATGTACAGCTTCTCGGCGATCTGCTGGTTGCTCAACCCGCTGGCGATCAGGGTCAGGATCTCCTTCTCCCGCGCCGTGAGGCCGTCGTAGCGCTCGCGTTCTTCGCCCGCTTCGACGCGCTTCAGGTAATCTTCGACCACCTTGCGGGCCACGGAGGGGTAGAGGAAGGCCTCGCCCTTGGCCGCGGCGCGGACGGCCTGGACCAGATCCTGGGCCGCGGCGCGCTTGAGGACGTAGCCGGCGGCTCCGGCGCGGAGCAGCTGGAAGACGTAGCTCTCGTCCTCGTGCATGGTGAGGGCCAGGACCTGGACTGCGGGGTGCCGGGCCTTGAGCTGCTGGGTCGCTTCGATCCCGCCCATTCCCGGCATGCTGATGTCCATGATCACCACGTGGGGGGCGAAGCGGGCCACGAGGTCGAGGGCCTGCGCCCCGTCGGCGGCCTCGCCCACCACCTCGATGTCCGGCTCGCGGGCCAGGATCATCCGCACCCCTTCGCGGACGATGGCGTGGTCGTCGGCCACGAGCACCTTAATCCGTGCCATCAGGTCCCGCCCCCACCGGGATCGTCGCCTCGATGCGCGTCCCCTCGCCGGCGCGGGAGGTCATGCGCAGCGTGCCGCCCAGCAGTTCGGCCCGTTCCCGCATGCCCAGCAGCCCCATCCCTCCCTCGCGGCGGGTGGTCACTCTGGAGAGGTCGAACCCGCGGCCGTCGTCGGTGATGGTCAGGCGCACATCCTGCGGGGTCACCGCGATCTCGATCCGGGCCTGACGCGCCTGAGCGTGTTTCAAGATGTTCGTCAGGGCCTCCTGCACGATGCGGAAGACGGCGGTCTCGATGTGGTGGGGCAGCCGGTCGTCGGCGCCGGTAATGGCCATCGTCACCTGGAGCCCCTGGGGTTCCACGTTCTCCTTCACATACCATCGTACCGCGGCGGCGAGCCCCAGGTCGTCCAGGATCGTCGGCCGCAGGTCGTAGATCAGCCGC
This sequence comes from Armatimonadota bacterium, assembly GCA_031459765.1. Lineage (NCBI taxonomy): Bacteria > Bacillati > Candidatus Sysuimicrobiota > Candidatus Sysuimicrobiia > Candidatus Sysuimicrobiales > Candidatus Kaftiobacteriaceae > Candidatus Kaftiobacterium > Candidatus Kaftiobacterium secundum. The sequence continues at coordinate 91,761 of JAVKHY010000008.1, forward strand.
CGCAGTTCGGCCAGGGTGTCTTCGGCGATGGCCCGCAGCCGCGCCAGGCGCTGCGGTTCGATCCCCGCCCCGGCATGCTCGGCCATCTCCAGGTTGAGGATGAGGGCGGTGAGGGCCTGTCCCGCCTCGTCGTGCAGCTCGCGCGCGATCCGGCGGCGCTCGTCTTCCTGCGCGCTGATGAGTTTCTCCAGCAGCTTCCCGCGCAGCGTCTCCTTTTCCCGCACCTCTTCGTAGAGGCGGGCCCGCTCGGCGGCGAGGCCCATCTGGTTGCCGATGGCGGAGAGCGTGGCCAGCTCCCGGGACGTCAGCACGCGCCGGCCGGGCAGCACCAGGTTCATCACGCCGATCAGGCCGCCGCCGGCCGAGGCCAGCGGGACGGTGGCGTGGCGGGGTTGGGCCCAGCCCCCGGTCTCCAGCCGCTGACAGCGGACGATGTTCACGGCCTGGGTGAGCTGCCCCTCGCGGAGCATCTGCAGACAGCGGCAGTCCCCCTGCATCGCCGCCATCCCGTCGGCGGCCAGCGGGGGAGGGAGATGGTCGGCGGCGGCGATCGTGAACCCCGCTCCGTCGCGCAGGAAGATCCATCCGCTGCTGAGCCGCATCATCCGGATCAGCTGGGCCAGCGCCTCGCCCAGCGCCCCCCGGGTGTCCAGGGACCGGTTCAAGGTCTCCGCCACCGTGCGCATGGTGATCAGTTCCCGGGTGCGTTCCCAGGCCAGGAGCACGATGCCCATGCCGAAGGCCAGGGTGAACAGTCCGGAGAAGGCCGCGCCCGCCGGGGCGAGCGACGGATGCGTGCGCAGGTACGGATAGTCGAGGGCGTGGACGCCGGTGAGGAGGAGGCCCCAGAACAGCAGGCGCGTGCTCTGCCCGGCCAGCCCGCCCTCCTGCCGGTAGAGCAGCACGGCGCTGGCAGTGAACCCCGCCGCCCCGCCCAGTGATGCCGCCACCGCGGCGGCGAACCACGATTCGCGGAAGACCACGACCGTCGCCCCGACGGCGGCGGCCAGTGCCGCGGCCCACCAGACGGGACGGAAGCTGCAGAGCATCGCCCAGGCGGCGGCGAGGAACAGGAGATGGCGCGGGAGGAACCAGCCTTCGGAGGCCCCCATGGCCAGGACCGCTTCGACGAAGACGTGCAGGGCAAAGAAGGCGTAGGCCAGGGACCACCATCCGAACAGCCGCTCCCTGCCGTCCAGATAGCGGAGGAGGAGGAAGAGGGCGACGACGAGGTGGATGCCTACCCCGACGGTCAGCGCCCCCACCAGAGGACTCATCGGTCAGGCCATTCGCGCCCCGGCTCGGCGACTCCTCGGACGGGGAGGAGCGAAGGGGGAAGGGACGGGGTATGATGAGGGAGGACTGATGAAACGCATTGCGGTCCTCACCAGCGGCGGCGATGCCCCGGGGATGAACGCGGCCATCCGCGCCGCCGTCCGCACCGGACTCGACCAGGGGTGGGAGGTCTACGGCGTGCGCCACGGCTTCGCCGGGCTCATCGCCGGAGAGCTGGCGCCGCTGTCCGCCCGCGACGTGGGCGGGATCATGCAGCTGGCCGGGACCATCCTGCGCAGCGCCCGGGCGCCGGAGTTTCTGCAGGAGGCGGGGCGCCGCCAGGCCCTGGCCGTCCTGGAGAACCACAGGATCGACGCCCTCATCGTCATCGGCGGCAGCGGGTCCCAGGCCGGCGCCCACGCCCTGTCGCAGATGGGCTACCCCGTCGTCGGCGTGGCCTCCACGATCGACAACGACGTCTACGGGACGGAGATGACCATCGGCGTGGACACGGCCCTCAACATCGCCCTGGAGGCGATCGACCGGCTCAAGGCCACGGCCTCCGCGCTGCAGCGCGCCTTCCTGGTGGAGGTGATGGGACGGGACTGCGGCTACCTGGCGCTGATGGCGGGGCTGGCCGGCGGGGCGGAGGCGGTGGTCCTGCCCGAGGTGGAGACTGATCCGGAAGCCCTGATCGACGATCTGCGCGCGGCCTACGACCGGGGCAAGGCGCACAGCATCATCGTGGTGGCGGAGGGGGCGCGGTACGACGCCGAGTGGCTCAGTCATTACTTTGCCGAGCACCGCGACCGCATCGGCTTCACCGTGCGGGCCACGATCCTCGGCCACGTCCAGCGCGGCGGCGTGCCCACCGCCTTCGACCGTCTGCTGGCCACCCGGTTGGCCGCCGCGGCGGTCACCGAGCTGGCCGCGGGCCGGAACGGGGTGCTGATGGGGTTGCGCCGGGGCGAGGTGGCCGCGATCCCGCTGGCGGACGTGGCGTCGAAGCAGAAGACGCTGGACCCGAAACTGCTGGAGCTGGTGAAGGTCCTGGCCCGATGACACTGCTCAGCGTCGGCGCGGACTCCGAGGCCGACCCCGGCGTCGGCGCGACACCGAGGTGACCATGGAACGCGGACACGGACGGGAAGCGGCGCCCCACGCCCTGCGGCGCATCGCGACGCTCTCCGCCCTGACCGGCGGGGTGATGCTGGCCGTCCTGGCCCTGTACATCCTGTACGTCTACGCCCTCTGGATGCAGGCGATGAGGGCGGAGGGAACCCCCGGCACCCCTCCACCATAGCCGGGCATACCACGGACCGGCCGCATCGCCGCGCCCCGGCACCCTCATCCTCCTTGGCTCTGCATCGGCCCCGCCGCCCGCTTGAGGAGCACGGCGTTGGCGGCGACGACGATCGAGGAGGCCGACATCAGCAGGGCGGACCACTCCGGCCGCAGCAGGATCCCATACGCCGGATACAGGGCGCCCGCCGCGATCGGGATGGCCAGCAGGTTGTAGATCGAGGCCCAGAACAGGTTCTGCCTCATCTTCCGTACCGTCGCCCGGGAGAGGAAGATGGCGCGCAGCACGTCCGCGGGATCCGAGCGCATCAGGACCACGTCGGCGGTCTCCACGGCCACGTCCGTCCCGGCGCCGATCGCGATGCCGATGTCGGCGGCGGCCAGGGCCGGCGCGTCATTGACGCCGTCGCCCACCATGGCCACGAACTTCCCCTCCCGTTGCAGCCGCCGCACATAGTCGGCCTTCTGCTCGGGCAGCACCTCGGCGAAGATCCGCGCGATCCCCAGTTCGTCCCCAACACGGCGGGCCGTCTGCTGGTTGTCGCCGGTGATCATGGCCACCTCGATGCCCAGCCGGCGCAGTCCGGCCACCGCACGGCGCGAGCTCTCCCGGATCGGATCGGCCGCGGCCAAGACCCCGACCACCGCGCCGTCCGCGGCCACGGCCATCAAAGTCTTCCCCTCCGCCAGCAGGCGGTCGATGGTCGCCTGCACCGGGGACAGATCGATGCCTCGGTCACGCATCAGCCTGACCGTGCCCACCAGGATCCGCCGCCCCGCCACCGTGGCCTCCACGCCGTGTCCGGCCAGGTTCTCGAAGCCCGCGATCTCCTCATCCGGTCCCAGGCCCCGCCGTGCGGCTTCCTCGAGGACCGCCCTGCTCAGAGGATGGCCCGACCGCTGTTCGGCGGAGGCAGCGAGGCGCACCACGTCGTCGGGCGAAACCGTGCCGGACCCGAGCACGTCGACGATGCGCGGGCGGCCTTCGGTCAGGGTGCCGGTCTTGTCCAGGACGACGGCGGTGATGCGGGAGACCTGTTCCAGCGCGGCGGCGTTCTTGATCAGGATGTGGTGCCGGGCTCCCAGGCCGGTGCCGACCGCGACCGCCGTGGGCGTGGCCAGCCCGAGGGCGTCCGGGCAGGCGATGACGACGGCGGAGATGGCGAAGGTGAGCGCGGTCAGCACGCTCTCGCCGGCCAGGCCGTACCAGAGGAGGAAGGTCAGGACGCCCGCCCCCACGGCCAGGATGACCAGGACCTGCGCCCAGCGGTCGGCGATGCGCTGGCCCGGGGCCTTGCTGGCCTGCGCCTCCTCGACCAGCCGGATGATCTGGGCCAGGGCGGTGTCCGCGCCGACCTTCGTGGCCCGAAAGCGGATGGATCCCGACTGGTTGATGGTGCCGCCGGTGACGGTGTCGCCGGGACGCTTGGGGACGGGGAGGGACTCGCCGGTGACGAGCGATTCGTCGACCGCCGTCTCGCCCTGGATCACCTGGCCGTCGACCGGCACGCGGTCGCCCGGACGGAGCTCGACGATCTCTCCGGCCCGGACCTCCGCGCTGGGCACCTCGACGACGGAGCCGTCCCGCACCACGCGGGCGCGCGGCGGCACCAGGCTGAACAGGGCCTGCAGGGCGTCGGCGGTGCCCCGTCGGCTGCGCATCTCCATCCAGTGCCCGAACAGGACGAACGTCACCAGCATCGCCGCGGCCTCGTAGAAGGTTTCCCCCGCGTTGAGCAGCGTGATTCCCACGCTGAACAGATACGCCGTCAGGACGCCGGTGCTGATCAGGACCGACATGTTGAGGGTCCGCCGGCGGAGCGACCGGTGCGCGCCGGCGACGAAGATCGAACCGGTCCAGAACACGACGGGCGTGGTGAGCAGGAGCAGGATCCAGTTGGCGGGAGCCGGTTCGGGCAGGCGCAGACCGAGCAGATTCCTCCCCAGCGGCGAGTAGAGAACGGCGGGGATGGTCAGCGCCAGCGACCACCAGAAGCGCCGCCGCATGTCCGCCTCCATATGGGCAGCCGTGCGCGGATCGGCGATCTGCGCCTCGTGGTCGTGGGCCTCGCCCATGCCGTGCGCGGCATCGTGGTGCCTGTGCTGCCCGGCGTGACGGGCCTGGGCGTACTCGAACTGCTTCGCTTCAAACTCGCATCCGCAGGTCGCGGCCAGCCGCGCCGCCTCGCAGGAGAGGCAGGGCGTGCCACAGGTGCAGATCGCCGGGGCGAGCGGGGGAGGAGCGGAGGCGGGCGGGGCAGCCGTTTCATGCCCGGTGTGGTCGTGGTGCGGGAGATGATGAGTCATGGCGCGGTCAGGGGCCGTCGGCGCCGGTCGAGGCCGCACCGTCACGGGCCGCCGTGTATAGCGTGTATAGGGTCAGGTTCGTGCCGCGACGAAGAGTAACCTCGTGCCCACGGCCGATATCGTTATCGTCGGAGGAGGCGTCATCGGCACCAGCACGGCGTTTCAGCTGGGCCGCCGCCGGGCCGGTCGCGTCGTCCTCCTGGAGCGGGCCACGGTCGGCGCCGGGCCGACGGCGAAGACGATCGGCATCATCCGGCTGCACTACTCCTACGAGCCCCTCATCCGGCTGGCCGTCCGGGGACTCGAACTGTTCAGCCGCTTCGAGGCGCTGACCGGTTTCCCCGCCGACTTCACCCGGACGGGCTTCCTTCTTCTGGCCACACCCGCCCAGCTCCCCGCCGTCGAGGAGAACGTCGCCCTCCAGCGGCGCCTGGGCGTGCAGACCTCGATCCTCTCGCCCGCGGAGGTGGCCCGGCTCGATCCCCGGATGAACCTCGAGGACGTGGAAGGCGCGGCCTACGAGCCCGAGGCGGGCTATGCCGACGGCTATGCCGCAGCCGCCGGGTTCGCCGCCGCCGCCCGCCGGCTCGGCGTCGAGATCTGGGAAGGGACCAGGGCGGAGCGCCTGGTGATCGACCGCGGCGCGGTCCGGGGGGTGGAAACGACCCGGGGGATGATCGAGGCCGGAACGGTCCTCGTCGCCGCGGGTGCGCATACCGCCGCCCTCCTGGCCGCCGCCGGTGTGGCCGTGCCCATCCAGGCCTCGCGCCAGCAGGTGGTGCACCTCGATCCCCCGCCGGTGTTCGGCGGGCTCGGGGTGGTGATCGAGGACATGACGCAGGGGTTCTACGCCCGGCCGGAGGCCCGGCACAGCGTCCTGGCCGGGGTCCTGGAAGGGGACGCGGAGGAGATCGTGCCGGCCGACGGCTTCAACCAGGGGGTGGATTTCGACTTCGTCCGGCGTGTCGCCGCGCTGTGGGCGCACCGCTTCCCCCGGGCCGCGGAGGCAGGCGTGCGCGGCGGGTACGCCAGCATCTACGACATCACGCCCGACTGGCAGCCGGTGCTCGGCGCCGTGGAGGAGGTGGGGGGACTCTATCTCGCCGCCGGCTTCAGCGGCCACGGGTTCAAGCTCAGTCCGGCGCTGGGCGAAGCGCTGGCCGACCTGCTCACCGGCCGTCGGCCCGAGATCGAGATCTCCATGTTCGGCCTCCGGCGCTTCGCCGAGGGTCGCCTGCTTCGAGGAAGGCATGCGCAGGGGATCCTTGGATAGCCCCGACCTTTCGGGCAGGATAGCGCTCCCGGGCGTGGGAATCTAAGGGTGCCATGAGATTCACCTTTGTCGGCGACCGCCCGGATCCCGTTCAGGAACGGCTGGCCCGGGGGCTGCGCGAGGTGTTCACGCGCAAAGGCCACACCTACGTGGACGATCCCGAGGATCCGGATCTGCGTCTGGTGTTCAACTTTATCGACCCGGTCAGGCCCCGGACCTACCGGCGCCGGGCCAAGGCGGTCTTCGTCGTCTCCATCGCCCTCGTCGACCAGCGGCCCGATAACGTCCTGCGGCAGGCCTACCCGCTCCTCGTCCGCTCGCTGGCCAACCTGTGCATCTATCTCGTGCGGGAGGGCGAGGAGGTCCAGACCTACTTCGTGACGCTGGAGCAGGGGTACTACCCCATCCCCGTCCGGGACGGCGACGCCTACTTCGAGTACCTCTACGACCGTCTGGATCCGCTGGCCGAATCCCAGCTGGTCATCGACAACGAGTTCCATCCCGATCTGGAGGAGGAGCTGTGGGAGGGGGACGACCTCACCCGCCAGCTCAGCGCCGCCGGGAAGCGCCTGGACGCGTTGAAGCTCCTGCCCGCGCCCTTTCCCATCCATGAGATCGTGGACGCCCGGGACCTGCGGCACATCGAGCGGCTGTACGGGATCGGCGGCCTGAGCTACGGCAACCTGAGCGTGCGCAAGGACCGCACGCGCTTCTGGATGAGCGCCAGCGGCGTGGACAAGGCCAACATGCAGGTCATCGGTCGCGACATGCTCCTGGTCAAGGGCTTTGACCCGCAGCGCAACGTGATGCTGCTCAGCGTACCGCCCCACATCACACCGCGCCGGGTCTCCGTGGACGCCATCGAGCACTGGATGATCTACACCGAGCACCCTCAGGTCGGCGCCATCGTCCACGTCCACGCCTGGATGGCCGACATCCAGTCCACGACCATCAACTACCCCTGCGGCACGATCCAGCTGGCGCAGGCGGTGGCCGAGGTGGTGCGGCGGGCTCCCGATCCGGGCCGGGCCGTGGTCGGCCTGAAGAACCACGGCCTGACCATCACCGGACCGACGCTGGACGACATCTTCAACCGTCTGGAGAAGGGGTTCATCCGGCAGGTCCCCATGTCTTGAAGGCCCTCACCTTCCACCCCACCATCCCCCGGTTCGTCGCCACGAAGGTTGCGGGTGCGGTCTCCCGCCGCGCCTGGTGGGGGCGGTGGGCGCCGCTGCAGCTCCGGGAGGTGCCCGATCCGCCGCTGCCCGGGGAGGACTGGGTGCGCGTGGCGGTACGGCTGGGCGGGATCTGCGGGAGTGACCTGCACACGATTCGTCTGGAGGCCAGCCCGGCCCTCTCCGCCCTCACGTCGTTTCCTTTCGTTTTGGGTCACGAGAACGTGGGGACGATCGCCGAAGTCGGCCCTGCGGTCCGGGACCTCCGGATCGGTCAGCGCGTCACCGTGGAGCCGGCGCTGCCCTGTCTGGCGCGAGGGCTGGTCGATCCGTGTCCGCCCTGTGCCGCGGGAAACTACAACCTGTGCCTCCGGGTGGCGGAAGGCCACCTCGCGCCCGGGTTGATGATCGGCGCCTGCCGGGATACGGGGGGAAGCTGGGCGGCCAACTTCGTCGCCCACCGCTCCCAGGTGTTCCCCCTCCCCGAGGCGGTGAGCGACGAGAATGCGCTGCTGGCCGAACCCCTGGCCGTGACGGCGCACGCCGTCGTCGCCTCCCCGCCCGCGGAGGCGGACACCGTGCTCGTGGTCGGGGGAGGGGTGATCGGCCAGTGCGCCATCGCCGCCCTGCGCGCGTCGGGGAGCGGGGCCCGGATCATCGCCCTGGTGAAGCACGGCTTTCAGGGGGAGGCGGCCCGGCGGCTGGGCGCGGACGAGGTGGTGCGGCTGCAGCGCGGCGACGGCCACTATCCGGCGATCGCCGACCTGACCGGCGGCCGCCTGCGCCGCCCGATGATGGGCAAGCGCGTCCTCCTCGGCGGCGCGGATCTCACGCTGGAGTGCGTCGGCAGCGCAGGGAGCATCGACGACAGCCTGCGCCTGACGCGCCCCGGGGGCCGCGTGGTGCTCCTCGGGCTGGCCTCCTGGGCCCGGAGCGTGGACTGGACGCCGCTGTGGCTGAAAGAGCTCCAGGTCACGGGGAGTTACATCTATCGCTGGGAGACCTGGCGGGGCCGGCGCGTGCGCACCATGGAGATCGTCCTGGACTGGATGGCCCGCGGGCTGGTCGATCTCAGCCACCTCGTCACCCACCAGTTCCCCCTCGAGGAGTTCCGCCGGGCCCTGCACACGGCCATGGGCAAGGCCGCCACCCGCGCCTTCAAGGTCGCCTTCCGGCCCCAGGCGTAGGGCGGCCTTCAGCTCAGGCATCGAGCCGTCCGTCCCGAGGTCGTGCTCCGGGCCACCGGGGCGCCTGTTCCGCTTGATGGCGGCCTCGGGCCCACCGTATAATGCAGATGGTTCGGGCGGGTGGCTGAGCGGACAAAAGCAGCTGACTGTAGATCAGCCGGCCGAGTGCCTACGGAGGTTCGAATCCTTCCC